>CAZLCF010000136.1:0-7929 GCA_964557905.1 uncultured Rikenellaceae bacterium
TCATCACTCGTTTGCAGGAGGGTACGGAAGCAAAGCTACATCGTTTCAATCGTTAGCATTCGGGTGGTATACCTTAGCCAGCGCAGGTAGTTCAGTAGCAATGGGAGCATTTACCAAAGCCACTGGTTTTAATTCTTTTTCGATGGGTCAGTTTTCAGAGGCTAATGGAGAGAGTTCTACGGCATTAGGTTATCAGACTGTGGCCAATGGATGGGGATCTCTTGCAGGCGGGACAAGATGCAATGCCACAGATTATAACTCATTCTCTTTCGGTATTGAAGCGACGGCAAGCGGAGCTCAATCAGTGGCAATGGGACAAAGAACAATAGCTTTTGGAGATGCCTCATTAGCCTTAGGTGATTCGGCTATTGCAAATGGATTCTGTTCCATAGCATTGGGTTACAGGACCCTGGCATATGGTAATGCATCATTTGCAATGGGCAGGTATACCAAAGGTACGGGAGATTTTTCAGTCGCATTAGGTGATTCTACTGTGGCAAGCGGAAGCATATCCATTGCTTTAGGTTACAGAACATTGGCGGATAACTATGTTGCAATGGCAACCGGTTTTGAGACTGTTTCTTCCGGTCAGTATTCATTTACCGGTGGATATAGAAGCAAAGCTACATCTTTTCAATCGTTCGCATTCGGTTGGAATACTTTAGCCAGTGGGGGTAGTTCAGTAGCGATGGGCAATAATACAAAAGCCACTAATTTTACCTCTTTTGCAATGGGGAACTTATCGAGGGCAAACGCATCGGCTTCCACTTCAATCGGTTGGGACACGAGAGCAAATTCATTTGCTGCAGTTGTGCTGGGCAGATATAATGATACAATTAACATGACAAATCCAACATGGTTTAATCCTACTGATCCAGCCTTTGTAATAGGAAACGGCAATTCAAACACGGATCGAAAAAATGCATTCACCGTATTACAGAACAGCAACGTAGGCATAAACATGGTCACTCCCCAGGAAAAATTCGATATTGCAGGCGGTAATGGACGAGTGGAATCCGGATATAACTGGCTCACCGATTCTGATATCCGCTTCAAGAAGAATATAGCCACTATCGAAAATCCTCTTGAAAAAGTTCTGGCAATGCGTGGCGTTAGTTTTGACCTGACCAATGAGACTCCCGATAATGGAACAGAAAGAAAAAATATAGGATTTATTGCCCAGGAGCTGGAATCAGTTATTCCCGAAGTGGTTGTTAACGGATCTGATGGATACAAATCTGTTGCTTATGATAAATTAACTGCTGTATTAACCGAGGCGATCAAAGAACAACAAAAACAGATTGAAATTCAGCAAAAGGAAATTGATGATCTTAAAATCCTTGTTAATAGCCTTATGGCCGATAAACCCGAACAGGGGAATAATTAACCATGTAAAAAGGTGTTCGGGTTGATAACCAACATTTACTTACTTTATTGCAGGTTCGGGCTGCATCCAATCAAAAGAGGTTAAAGTGACCGGAAACCAAATTATTTTGCTTTATGTTCAATATTTGTCTAACTTGAAAAACTCAATTATTAACTGAGTTTCAAAAGTTAAAAATCTGTCAGCCATGTTAAGCTTTCTGAGAAAAAAAGAGGTGAGTCAGATCATTTCATGGATTGTTCTGGGTGCATTCCTAAATCTGATCCAGGGTTGCTACTATTATAAGGTCAGTAAACCTGCTGGACCAACAGCACCGGCAGTGACAAAACTTCAGAACGAAAAAAAGTACATCATCCTGCATCAGGGGAAAAATGCCTGGCATTTTACAAATATTGTTGCCGGGGAGGATTCTGTGAGAGGTACAATAAATAAGCTTGTAGGCCATGAGAGATATAAAACGGCAGAATCTGAGAAGCCAAACCGTTTTGATGGTAAAAAAGTTGAACCGGAGGTCATTAATGAAGTCCATATTTATGCAAATCAGTTATCTCAACATACAGATACTCTGGATTTTACACCTGTGACAACTGTTTCTATACCCGTAACAGCAGTTGAAAAGATTGAAATTTATGATCCCGATAGCGGGACAACAACCGCTTCCTGGGTTTTTGGAACTCTGGGAACAATAGCACTTGCAACAGCCGTTATAATCATCATTGTTGCACTTACAAAGGAATCATGTCCGTTCATCTATATAACCGATGAAACCTCATCCAGGTTTGTTGGCGAGATTTACAGTGGAGCTATCTACCCTTCACTTGAGCGACCGGATTACCTTCCTCTTCCGGGACCGGAACCAGGACAGAGGGATTATACAATAAGAATGACCAATGAGGTACATGAGATACAGAATACCAACCTGATCGAACTGAATGTCTTTGATCATCCCCGGGGGACAAATGTCTTAATTGACAAGAATGGAAATTATCAGACCACCGGCAGCCTTCAGGCTCCCCTTAAGGCTGCAAATCTAAAAGGCAAGAATATTCTTGACATCATAAGGGATAAAGATACTCTCACCTACTTCGGCGACCTGGGAAAGGACCTTGACCTGAAGGACGGGATCATTATGACATTTAAAAAACCTCAGAATGCCAGTATAGCCAAACTGGTTGTAAATGCAAGAAGCACCTTCTGGCTGGATTATGTATTTACAAGGTTTCATGAGTTATTCGGCAAGGAATATGATTGCTGGGTGGATGAACAGCAGAAAGTTCCTCCTAAAAAAATGAAAACATGGATGCTGGACCAGAATATCCCGCTGTCGTTATTTATTGAAAACAAAGGGAAATGGCAATTTGTTGATTATTACAATATTGTCGGTCCGATGGCAGCAAAGGAGGATATTCTTTCGTTCCCTGTTCCTGATACAAAAACGGATTCAATCAGAATTAAGCTTGAATACGGCAACATGTTCTGGGATATTGATTATGCTGCAATTGATTATACAATAAACATTCCTGTTAAACACAGGATTGCTCAGTTTGAGAGTGCTATAGATGAGCAGGACAGGGATGTCAGGAACCTGTTGACATCTGCCGATCTGCTTTATTATGTCCAGCCGGAAATCGGAAATGCTGTTGATATGAAATTCACATTACCTGAACCGGTTGACTCAGAGCAGACATTGATCCTCCACAGCCAGGGTTATTACAGGATCCTGCTCAACCTGACTGGCGAACAGCATAAAAAGGAACTTCTGGCTTTCCTGAAAAAAGGACATTTTCCTGTATTCTCGAATGAAATATTCAGGGAACAGGCCGGTTTAAATAGTAATTAGCCAGTCCCTGGTTATACTCTTGAACCGTAATTTATGGCACCTATCCAACATTGTTCTGTTTGTATCCGGGAATGTGAAACAGGACACAGCTTTTGTCATAGAAGGGATGAAAATGGCAATCTGAAACATTACAACAGGTTAAATGCCATAAAAGCTGATTATTTGTTTGATAAGCCAATTATTCATTTCAGAAAGAATGCAAAAGTTCTTTCTATAGGTTCATGGGGCTGTAATTTCAGATGCCTCGGATGTCAGAATGTCAATCTGTCCTGGTCTGTAACAGGAGAAAATCTGGGTTCCATGGAAATGACATCGCAGGAGATAGTGGATATGGCTTTGAAAAATAATTGCGATGGCATCTGCTACACATATAATGAACCTGCAATTCTTCTGGAAACTGTTGAAAAGATTTCTTCCCTGGCGATAGAAAAAGGTCTGTTCAACGTTTTTGTCACCAATTCCAGCCTGACTGAGCGATCCGTTAAAAGGATATCCCGGTATATTGATGCCGTTGCTGCTGATATAAAAAGTCTGGAAGATGATTTTTATTATGAGTATTGCGGTGCAAAGGGTATTCCTGATGTGGCTGCAAAGATCCTGAGGTGTATCCGGGCTTTCTCTGAGAGCGGACGTCATGTTGAAGTCAGGACAAATATTATTCCAGGTGCCAATGATCAGGAAGAGAATTATCATGGAATAGCCTCATGGATCCGCGATAACCTTGGATATACAACCCCATGGCATATTACCCGTTTCTTCCCCGCAAATAAGCTCTTACATATCGGTCAGACCCCGGTGGCATCGATGTTCAGGGCACAACAGATCGGTATTCTTGAAGGACTAAAATATGTTCATACATTCCCTGATAAAGGATGCGATTGTGCAGAAGAGACAGATCTTGTGGAAAAAAACGGGATTCATGAGATACATGACTGTTGTAAAAATAAAAGCAGATGAGGCTTATTAATTTTATCCTGAATATAGCCCTTCATCTTTTACCCGTTAGTGTGCTGGACAGGTTTATGAACAGGTCACTGCCAAACACTGCCGGTGCTTTTAAAAGATTCAGCAGAATCGATCCGTCATTGTTAGAATATTTCTCACGGAAGAAAATCCTTTTTATGTTCAAAAGGGCTTACAGGCTGATACCGGCCTACAGAACATTCCTAAACAGGATGAATGTGGATCCGCTGAGGATCAAGAGCATAGAAGATTTCAACAAACAGGTGCCTCAGACAACCAAGGAAAACTACATTCACTTCTTTTCATTGAACGAAAGATGTATTAATGGCAAATATCCTGATAATGGCTATCTCGAAGAGAGTGCAGGGACATCAGGCAAATCAACATTGTGGTTAAGATCGCAGGATGAAGAATCAAATAACATGTTGCTTATGAAAGCAACAATGAAACATCTTTTCGGTTTCGGATGTGAAGATAAACTGATATTATTAAATGGTCTGGCTCTCGGGGGCTGGTCAGGCGGCTTCCGATTTTCCAGCAGGGTGGGTTCTCTCGGTATCATCAAAAATACCGGTCCCGATCCCCAAAAGATAATCCGTTGCCTTAAAGAGCTTGGAAATGGATTTACCTACCTGCTTGGAGGATATCCGCCTTTTATCGTGGAACTAATTGATTATGGCGAAAAACTGGCGGATTTTTCCTGGAAAGACTATATAATCCATGTTTTGCCCGGGGGAGAAGGATTCGTTGAGAAATGGAGGGAATATGTCTCTTCACATTTACGCGAAGGAGCTCTTATTTTTTCGGTTTATGGCGCCATTGACCTGGATGTGGGAATCTCGGTTGAGACTCCTTTTACTGTTGCAATAAGAAAACTTATTCAGAAGAATATAAAACTGAGGAATGCAATTCTGTCGTCAGAACGTTTGCCCTGCTTTCTTGGACAGGTTTCAAATCAGCAGTTTTATGTAAGGGAAACTGTGAATAAAAGCGGGATAAATGAACTTGAAATCACGGTTATGAATCTGAAATCAGTTTCCCCTAATTTAAAGTATGTTGTTGGCGATGAGGGTGGTGTAATGAGCTTTAAGGAGATCGGGAAGATTCTGGAAGAGGTTGGGTATCCGCCGGAGAGGCTCTGCAGGGAGTTCAATATTCCTGCAGTAGTGCCATTCCCGGTTCTCTGGTTGTTTGGCAGAAGCGATGGCACTGTTACAATCAATGGGGCAATTATCTCTCCCTCGGAAATTTACGAAGTCATTCTTTCCCATAATGAACTTACTTCATGTTTAAATACATTTAAGCTTTCAGTAGAATCTGATATTGATAATTATATAAAACTTTTCATTTTTCTTGAAACCAGGGAGGATGTTAATATCACTGATTCATTCATCACAAAATGCAATGATCTGATCACTGAAGGGCTCCTTAGATCAAATGAATGTTTCAGGAACAGCTACAGGAAAAATCCCGGGATTTTCAAACCGGTAATAAAGGTCGTTCCCTTTGGAACAGGTTTATTCTCAAACAAATATGGTTCTGTCAAACAGATCTATTTTAAGTGAAACTTGATATGGGCGATTATAAATCACAATATTATTCCTCCGGCAAAGCAATTCTGCCATTGATGAATTTCAGAATGTCGCTGCTTAAATATTTCCTTCAAAAAAATAAATATCCGTTGTTTTATGTCAGTTCATCCAGGGGGGGAATAATCAAAACGAATGAGATGCAGAAAAAAATGAAGCTCTGCAAGTTCACAAGATTCGCCAATCATTATTATTTCTCCCTTACTGTTCCGCACTGGCCTTCAAAGGCTTTTGATAACATGGTTGCGGGAGGCGGCCTTAATATTGCTGCTGCAGGGACTCAGGCGAAGAAACAGATCGATACTGTTATTCTGGGAATTACCAGACAATGCAATTATAAATGCTGTCATTGCTATGAGCATTACAACCTTGGTGATATGGATATCGTGCCTATTGAAAAATGGAGTAATGCGGTTAAGGAACTTCAGATTGCAGGTGTCAGTATAATAACGTTTTCAGGAGGAGAACCTATGATGAGGTATGAGGGCCTGCTGGAATTATTGAAGACAGCAGATCTGTCTCTTTCAGACTTTCATCTTCATACTTCGGGATTTGGTGTAACTCCTGAAAAAGCGGCAGAATTAAAATTGGCCGGATTACAAGCCGCAGGTGTCGGCCTGGATGATGTCAATCCTGAGCGTAACGATCTTTTCCGGGGTTATAAAGGAGCTTTTGATCAGGCTGTCAATGCTATAAAATGTTTCCGGGATGCTGGCATTTTCACATATGTCAATTTCTGCCCCTCAAGTGTATTAATACGCTCCGGTGATATTCACCGTTATCTCGAAATGCTGAAAGATCTGAATGTGGGATTTGTCAGATGGCTTGAACCAAAACCCTGCGGTGGATATTCGGATGAAAATGCAAATGATCTTATAAGCCAGGAGGACAGTGAAATCCTTAAGGAGCTTTACATTAAGATGAATACCGCGGCTGATTACAGGTACTACCCTCCTGTTTCCTACGAAGCCTATACGGAAGCTCCCGGGAATATGGGATGTATGATGGCAGGGAATTCACTGCTTTATATTGATACTCTTGGAAATGTTGAACCGTGCGTATTCCTGCCGGTGTCATTTGGAAATATAATGAATGAAGATCTTTCAGTTATTTTAAGCAGAATGAAAAAAGCAGTACCGAAACCATTGCATACAACCTGCCCGTCAGTTCAGCTAAGTCCGAAGATCCGGAGTAAAAAGGAAAGCGGAATTATGCTTCCCGTTCCCTATGAGGAATTAACAGAGGAGTTCAGTAAACTTAATGATTAATCTTATCGATTACCTGCTATATATTAATGGCTGCTTTACTGGCGCGGCTACAACCCCGACTGAAGCCGACCCCAAATAATTTATATTTGACTTGTATCCCATTCTTTCCTAACTTTATCACAATGAATATTTAATATGGCCAGCCTCATTCCAGGTTTTGAATACGACATCTTCATCAGCTACCGCCAGAAAGATAATAAACATGATGGATGGGTTACTGAGTTTGTTGATAATCTGAAGGGGGAACTCGAATCGACCTTTAAAGAAGAGATAAGTGTTTATTTTGATATTAATCCCCACGATGGTCTACTGGAAACCCATGATGTCGATGCTTCCCTCAAAGACAAACTCAAGTGTCTGGTTTTTATTCCAATAATCTCCCGTACCTACTGCGATCCAAAGTCATTTGCCTGGGAACATGAGTTTAATGCATTTATAGATCAGGCTTTACAGGATCAGTTTGGACTGAAGGTAAAACTGCCTAACGGTAATGTCACAAACAGGGTACTGCCTGTTCGTATATATGATCTGGACAATACTGATATTAAACTATGTGAATCCGTACTGGGAGGAGTGCTTCGTAGTGTGGACTTTATCTATAAATCTGCTGGTGTCAACAGACCTTTACGGTCAAAAGAAGAAAAACCACAGGACAATTTAAACAATACACTTTATCGTGATCAGATTAATAAAGTAGCGAATTCAATAAAAGAGATTATTACTGCAATGGGACAATATAGTCCAGAACAAGAGGAAGTATCAAAGGAAGTTGCTAAACCAATATCTGCTCCACAGAAAAACCATAAAACTACAATTATTGCAGGATCAGTTATAGGTCTGGCATTAATTATTCTTGGTTTTCTCTTTATTCCAAAGCTGTTTAAA
>CAZLCF010000137.1:0-7913 GCA_964557905.1 uncultured Rikenellaceae bacterium
AGGTACAAAATCGAGAGAAACTGAATTGACACAATGGCGAATGTTCTTCGGAGTCATTCTTTCACCTGTAAAAACATGGCCCAGGTGTGCCCCGCATGAAGCGCAGGTAATCTCGGTCCTGATGCTGTCAGGATCAGGTGATCTTTTCACGGCTCCTTTGATCTCGTCATCAAAGCTGGGCCATCCGCAATCCGATTCAAATTTACCAGACGAATAATAGAGGGCAGCACCGCACTTTTTACACAGGTAGGTACCTTGCTTATTATAGTTGGTGTATTTCCCCGTAAAAGGAGTTTCGGTGCCTTTACTGTTAATGACATAAGACTCAGCCTTACTCAGATCATTAAATGGCAGTTTCTTCTGTGAGAATGATTTTGTGGTCATTGCAGCTAAAATTGTAAGTATTAAAGATATTAATATAAACTTTTTCATAAAAACATTTTGAATTATTAGAGAATAACAAATTTATTATAAAAAATGTTGTCGCATTTCTTTATTATTGCATTAAAATCTCATGTACTCACCCCAGCTCCCTCCCCTATGTACGATCCCAACATAATTTTTGAACTATCTTTAACGTTTATTTGTTTTTATTACTGGTTCATATTTTAAAAACGAAGTAAACTGAAAAATTGTCAGAAATTAATTTCCGGCATAAAGATTGTTTTTAAAATGAAAAGTTTATTTTTGTATTTATTTAATATTTTCTCTGTATGAAAAAATATGCTGTTATACTGTTGATCATTTTTGTTACTGCATTGGTTGTCAGTTCATGTAATAAGGAAGCATGTCCGGCTTACAGCAACATTGAAACTGAACAGCCCGGTCATGTCGGCTGATATCTGTTTTAGCTGAATTCTCTCACAGTTTATAAGTTAGCTCACAATGAAAAAGCTGCTTATAATAGCGGTTGTGTTTTTATTTGGTGCAGTTTCCCTTAATGCTCAGGGGGAACTGGATGAACAGCAGAAAGTATTTTTCAGGAATGAAAGATCTTTCGCAATTCTGCTTAATTCAGACGGATATGGCATAAACTACCGTGAGGCAAAAAGAATTAACTATCTGAATAAGCGCCTCCTTGAGATAGACCTGGGCACATTAAAGCATCCCAAGGAATATAAAGTCAGCAATAATTATTTTCAAACCGCAGGTTCATTTGTTTTAGGCAAGCTTAATTCGAATATATACCTGAGGGGAGGAATCGGAAATCAGCATGAGATATTCAAAAAAGCAGACCGGGGAGGAATTGCTATAAGGTATTTCTATTCAGGCGGACCGGTCATTTCATTATATAAACCTATTTATTACATGATTGCATATCTGGTAGGGGATGTATATGAGCTCAGGCCAGAGAAATTTGATATAACAATCCATGATCCTACAATGATTTACAGTAAAGCACCTTTTACAAAGGGATTAGGTGAAATAAAAGCTTTGCCGGGTCTCTTTGCCAAAGGGGGCATCAATTTTGAATACAGCAAGGAGGATAAAGTAATTCATGCAATTGAGATCGGGACCCAGATCAATGCTTTTCCCAAAAAGATCCCCATTATGGCAAGCCCTGATAATAAAGCGATATATTTCTCATTGTTTGTCAGTTACAGGTTCGGGGTCATTGTTGATCCGCTTCATCCTGAAGAGACGAATCTGAAAAATCTTTTCAGAAAGAAAAATACTCTCTGATCGTTAAAGCCCCTTGTTATTCTCACGGAAATTGTTACTTTTGTGATTCAATTTATTAATCAAATTATAAATATCAGATATGTCAAAAATTAGAGTAGGTATTAATGGCTTTGGCAGGATTGGCCGACTGGCCTTCAGGGCTGCCTTGAAGAGGAACGATATGGAAATAGTCGGAATCAACGATCTCCTCGAAGTGAATTATATAGCTTACATGCTTCAATACGACACTATGCACGGCAAGTTCGATGGGAATGTTGAAGTTAAGGACGGCAAGCTTGTTGTAAACAGACAGAGTATCCGCGTAACTGCCGAGAAGGATCCCGCAAATCTGAAATGGAACGAGGTTGACGCTGAATATGTACTTGAATGCACAGGATTTTTCCTTACAAAGGAAACCGCAATGGGTCATATCAAAGCAGGTGCAAAGCATGTTGTAATGTCAGGCCCTTCGAAGGATGATACCCCGATGTTTGTAATGGGTGTTAACGAGAATAAGTATAAGGCCGATATGCAGTTCGTATCAAATGCTTCCTGCACAACCAACTGCCTTGCTCCTCTTGCCAAAGTCCTTCACGACAATTTCGGAATTATTGAAGGTCTCATGACCACCGTCCATTCTACAACCGCAACACAGAAAACAGTAGATGGTCCGTCGAACAAGGACTGGAGAGGCGGCCGTGCAGCTTCCGGAAACATTATTCCCTCTTCAACAGGTGCAGCAAAAGCTGTAACCAAAGTTATCCCGGAACTGAAGGGGAAACTAACCGGTATGTCATTCAGGGTTCCTACCCTCAATGTTTCGGTTGTTGACCTGACCTGCCGCCTTGAGAAACCTGCCAGCTACGAGGATATCAAAAAAGCTATGAAGAGTGCTTCAGAAGGTTCACTCAAAGGAATTCTGGGATATACGGAAGATGCTGTTGTTTCCAGCGACTTCAACGGTGATTCACGCACTTCCATCTTTGATGCCGGAGCAGGTATCTCCCTTAACGACAATTTTGTGAAGGTTGTGGCATGGTATGACAACGAGTGGGGTTACTCATGCAAGCTTCTGGATCTCATTGCTCATATGAACACAGTGAAATAACAGCTTGTAATACTATATAATAGAACAGGGGATCATCAACAGATCCCCTGTTTTTTTGGATATACTATATATATTATATTATCATTTCGATTTGGAGTGGTATTCCCGCAGTATCACGGTAATGCTCACCAAGTTCCAGCATAGCCTCATCATCCTCCTCATAAAGCCATTTCATCTTCACAACACACCCGGAACGCCCATATCCGGTCAGCTTTTTAAGTATCTCATAGAGATATTTGGACGATCCGCTATTAATGTATTCAAGCTGAATGCTTATGTCAAGTTCTTTATTCTTTTCAAAATGGAGAGTAATCCATTCATCAAGACGCCTGAATATCAGCTCAGGATTTTCAGGGATTGAACGTCCGATAAGTTCCAGCTTATTGATATCGGGATAGTAATATATCCCGGGACAATTCTTCAGCTCTTCCTGAATCACATATCTTTCTTCCATATTCATTTTATTTATTCGTATCTTAAAGCTTCAATTGGATCTATATTTGCTGCCTTTAGCGCCGGTGCATAACCTGATACAACACCGACTATAAAACAAACTGCAACTCCCATTATTACCCATAACCACGGAATAATAAAATCTGATTTCAGCATTGACGATACTATATTCCCGATAAGAATCCCAAGAATTATGCCAAATACTCCGCCCAGCTGTCCGATCAGTATCGATTCGAAAAGAAATTGATATTTTATTGTCCTGGGCTTGGCACCGATAGCTTTTCTTACTCCTATTTCCCTGGTACGTTCTGATACGGACACGAGCATAATATTCATCAAGCCGACTGCTGCTCCGAACAATGTCACAAGACCAATGATCGTAGCTGCAAGAGTAACATATTTGAGGTTCTTAAGTAATAATGCAACAATATTATCACTTTTTGTAACATTGAAATCTGATTCATCTCTGGGATTAAGGTTGCGTACTATCCTGAAAATTGCTTCAGCTTCACCTGTCATAATATCCAGATTGACAGGATTTACAGGCATTACCGTTATACTGAAATTCATATTCGGACGTGAGAAGTATTGCCTTGCCGTTGTAACCGGAATGAAACATACATTATCAGTGTTGATTGCACTGGCTCCTTTACTCTTAAGAACCCCAGCAACAACAAATTTCAATCCGGCAACAGATATTTCTTTTCCCACAGGATCCAGATCTGTGGTAAAAAGATCCCTGACTATTTCAGAGCCAATCAAAATCAGTCTCCTGCTCATTTGAATCTCATCTATGCTGAAATTTCTTCCTGATGTTATCTCATAACCCGAAACTGCCAGGTAATTCTCATCCACTCCAGTGAGGTAAATGGTTGGATTAGTTTCTTCCGATCCGTATTTGATGGTAGTCATGCTGGAGGCATTGAAAGAAATTGAAACCAATGCAGGTTCGGTAAACTTCTCCTTGAATTCAGTTGCCTCCCTGTATGATATCCGGGAGTGATTCTTCACCCTGTATTGAGCTTCCCCGTTAACAATGATGTTCATTCCACGCGAGCTAATCGTGAATGAATTTGCTCCCATCATTGTGAACTGATTTGTCAGTGAGGACTTTATTGCATCAATTGCCGTAAGGATCCCGACAAGAGCCATTATGCCGATAGCTATAATACATATAGTAAGGACCGCCCTGACCTTGTTGGATCTGATAGCCCTGATCGAAATCCTTAAATTCTCCCAGAAGATACCTATTTTCTTATGTAAACCATTCTTCATGAATTAATCTCTCCAACCGCGTACAATAAAAAATAAAATTACAATTTTTTTCCATTCCACCGAATCATGTTGATTAATAATTGTTTTGACAGGGAATGATGGAACCGCTCTGCGGTTCAATATTCTATTAATATCTCATTTTTAAATATGGAGATTCCTCACTCCGCTGCGCTCCGTTCGGAATGACACATGATCCTTGTTAGGTGAAAGCATCATGTCATTCCGAGCGTCAGCGAGGAATCTCCTTCGGCCATTGCTACGCTTTTTATACTACTTTCCCAAATGCGTATGGGGTACCTTTATATACAAAATCATTCCTTTATTTTAAAATAATTAAGAATTTAGTTGCATAACTAATTTTTTCGTTATATATTTGCTGGTACGGGTGCGATACATCGTGCCTCAACAAAAACTAAAAGAGAAAACTGGAATACCATGAGAGAACTAACCCGCGCTGAAGAACAGGTAATGCAGATACTCTGGAAGATCAGAAAAGGATTCGTCAAAGATGTTCTGGAACACTTTGACAATCCAAAGCCTGCATATAATACAGTAAGTACAATTATCCGGATTCTGCAGGATAAAGGTTTCGTGAATCACAAAGCCTATGGAAGGACTCACGAATACTATCCGGTTATATCGAAGGATGATTATTCAAAGACACATCTCTCTACCTTTGTAAACGACTATTTCTCAAACTCTTTCGGGAAGATGGTCAGCTTCTTTGCAAAAGAGAAGGAGATCTCAGTTAAAGAGATGGAGGAAATTATGGAGATCATGAACGGTGAAGTAAAAAAAATAAAAGCTGAAAGATGAACCCTCTCCTTATATATATGGTAAAAGCTGCATTTTGCATTGCAGTTTTTTACCTGCTCTATTCAGCTCTGTTGAGCAGAGACACGATGTATGGACGGAACAGGGTGTTTATTTTGTTTTCGGTAATATTTGCACTTGTACTTCCGTTCATATCGATAGAGACAAACAAACCTGTTAATTTCCTGTTTTTCGGCAAGACTCTTTCAGAAGTCCTTATCACCGGATCATCCAAAGGCATTGAGTCAGGAGTCAGGATATCTACAATCGAATGGCAGGAAATATTCTTCATAATTTATATAGCAGGTCTTCTGCTGTTCAGTGCCAGGCTCATGTTGAACCTTGGTGAACTAATTATCCTTATTAAAAAGAGGAAGCTGGCTTCCACGAATATAATAAGGTTCCATGGATTTAATACGGCAGGTTTTTCCGCAGTCGGATATATATTTATAAATTCCAGGCTATCCCAAAATGATGCAGAAGAGATACTAAAGCACGAACAGAATCATCTGGCACATTATCATTTTTTCGATATATTATTTATCGAGATTGTAAAAGTCCTGCAATGGTTCAATCCCTTCATTCACCTGTTCGACAGGTCGCTGCGTGCTGTTCATGAATACCAGGCCGATGAAGGATGCATTAAAAGCGGTGTGCCGGTATTCAGCTATCAGCAGCTGTTAATGAACCAGGTTTTCAAAGCCAGAGCATTTGATATCTCCAATAGTTTTTCAAATCCTACACTTATAAAAAAACGAATGATCATGATGACAAAAAAACGTTCCGGGATGCTGGTAAATCTTAAACTGCTGATGGTTTTGCCGGTAATAGCAATTGTAATGATTGCTTTCTCTTCCTGCAAGGGAAAAACAAGCAATACAGAGAGTGCAACTGAAGAAATTGCTCCTCCTCCTCCTCCACCTCTTCCACAAACCGATGCTGATAAAAAGGTTGTTGAGGGACAACCGGTTCCGGCGGACGCCCCCCCGCCTCCGCCACCCCCGCCACCATTTACTATCCAAGACGGTGACACAACATGGTACAGAGTTGATGTAATGCCGCAATTCAAAGGCGGAGATGCAGCTCTCTTAAAATATATTGCTGAAAATACAACCTATCCGGATGCTGCAAAAAAGAATGGCATCCAGGGAAGAGTGGCCATTGGATTTTTAGTTAATGAAAATGGTACCGTCAGTAATGCAAAAGTAGAAAAAGGAGTCGATCCCGAACTTGATGCTGAAGCATTAAGAGTAGTAATGTCACTTCCGGCCTTTGAGAAACCCGGGGTTAATAACGGGAAGCCGGTTGCGGTGTGGTACGTGGTTCCAATAACATTTACTCTAAAATAAATCATTTCTGATTTTTAAGCTATGGAAACCGGCCTTTGATGAGGGCCGGTTTTTAATTTTCCCTAAATTTGCTCACAATATTATTATATGGATCTCAAAACACGTATAGTAGCTTTCTCCTCCCTTGGTGAAATACTCATGGACAGCCTGGCGGGTAAATCAACAGAGTATTCATCAGGGATTAACAATATTATAGATAATTATCACCTTAAGAATGAGTGGTTCACTCCTGAAAATGTCAGGATGGCCTTGAATGCAATTGCCACTGAGCTCACTCCTGAAAATCTGAATAAATGGTGCTCGGCATACCCCGAACTGGACAAGGAAATCAAACCACTGAATGTCGGTGTTGTGATGGCAGGGAATATACCGCTTGCCGGATTTCATGATTTTCTCTCCGTCCTCATATCAGGGAACAGGATAATTGCAAAGACAAGTTCAAAGGATCCTGAACTGATAAATCTGATCGCTGAAATTCTTATCTCAGCCGATCCTGAATTCAAAAACCTGATTTCAGTCATTGATGGCAATCTTGCAGGATTTGATGTGGTGATTGCCACCGGCAGCGATAACAGTTCCAGGTACTTCGAATATTACTTTGGTAAATATCCTCATATAATCAGAAAGAACAGGAACAGTATAGCCGTTATTGACGGAAAAGAAAATGACGCGGAGCTCGAAGCTCTTGGTACTGACGTCTTCTCCTATTTTGGACTTGGTTGCAGAAATGTCTCTAAACTATTTCTTCCGTCCGGGTATGATCCATCAAGAATAACCGAATGCTGGAATTCCTTTTCCGGATTAGTGCACCATAAGAAATATGCCAGCAACTATGACTTCAGCAAGGCAGTTTTTCTTGTCAACAAGGAGAAGTTCACAGATACAGGTTACCTGCTGATGAAGGAACATGACGGTTTATCTTCACCTGTCGCAGTTCTTTACTACGGATTCTACAGTACACCGGAAGAAATAAAGTTACAAACCTCTCAGCTTAAAGAGAAAATTCAGTGTATCGTCGGACGGAATTACATTCCTTTTGGCAAAGCACAAATGCCTGCCCTGTGGGACTATGCAGATGGAATTGATACGATAGATTTTCTTCTAAAAAAAAACAGCACCGGAATATTGTAATATAAAAAATATTATATTGCACCCGTAGAATAAGGATATGTCATGGTTTACAGATTTGTTGTGTTATCAGATGAGGATGAGTCGTTTGTGAGAGAATTTGAATTTCTTGATTCACACACTTT
>CAZLCF010000138.1:0-7876 GCA_964557905.1 uncultured Rikenellaceae bacterium
AAAAGAGATCACCCTTGAACTCGCCAGGATGATGGTTGAAAAGCTTATCAGCACTTCAAGAAGAGAAATAACAATAGAGTTTATCCAGAAGATAGTCTGCGATTATTATAAGATCCCGGTGGATCTTATCCAGGGCAAGACAAGAAAACGGGAAATAGTCCAGGCACGGCAGGTCTCGATGTACTTTTCAAAAAGCCTTACAAAAGCTTCCCTTGCAAGCATAGGATCGCATATCGGGGGCAAAGATCATGCAACTGTGCTCCATGCATGCAAAACAGTCAACAACCTCATCGATACCGACAAGCATTTCAGAAATCAGATAAACGAAATCGAAAAGAAGCTGAAAGTGTGATCAGGGGACGTGTACTCACCTCCTCCCCTTGAAATTCTTCCTGTTAATATCCTTCACACATCTGAACCCTACAGTGGCGTTCCTGTCGAATCCCGGTGATATCATCAGCATGATCTGAGTTTTATCCAGCTGCTGAGGTCCGCCCTGTAGATACCACCAGCTTGAATCAGGACGATAATAGCTTCCTCCCCTGATAACAACAAAATAATAGGCTCCATTGAAATATGTGTCATTGGTCATTTGCCACACATTACCCACCATGTCCATGACACCGTAAGGACTTTGTCCTTTTGAGAATGCATCAACGGGAGTGGATCTGTTAAATCCATTATTACAGTTTGTCCCATGGAATTCATTACCCCATGGCCAGAGTCGTTTGTCCGTACCCTGGGCTGCCAGCTGCCACTCTCCCCTGAAAATGTCAGCATGCAGCAAATAAGATACTTTTGATCCCGGGGGGAGAACTGTTTCATATCTACTTTTCTGGCCTCCTTCCGTCTTTTGCCGTCTGGCGATTGCACACACTGAATAACCCTGATCTGCAGGGAATGATGAATATCCCATTTCCCATGCATTATCAGGGAGGATGACCCTTACAGGCCGGTAACCAGGACGGAACAGGCATGCCCGGGCAAGATCAGGAGGTCCGTATCCGGTAATAAAAACTGAGGAAGAGTCTTCTCCGAAAGGTTCAGCCCTTTGCCAAAATATTGAACATGGGAGCCATTCTGTCTTGCGGCATTAATATCAGAAGAATTAAAATATTTTCCATCAAGAAGGAAACTAAACAAAGGTTTTTTTCCGTTAATATTAAGTATTGTACTATCCGGGAGAGTTATTTCCCCTGCTTGAAGTCCCGAAGCGTCTGCTATCGTGATATTTATAATATTCTGTGAGAAAGCAGAAGCCGGGAGTAATAATAAGATTATGAAACTGTTCCGGATTTTTTTCAGCATTTTTGTTCCGGATGGCCAATTATAGCGTAGCATATTTTAATTGATTCTAAAAACCTAATATTATCCTGTTCAAATGACCACGTAAGAAATGTACAAAAACTTTGCCGTAATTTATAACATATGAAGAATTTATAAAATTGTTTTCTTTCTGTTGCATTGCAACATACAGGGTGTCATTTTTTATTAAGTAATTAATTTATATTTTTATGAATTATATGTAAACCTGAAGTGTTAATGTCTAAATCTCTTAAAATAGTAAAATATCTTCTCCTTCTTATTCTAATTGCGATCATAACAGGTTGTGCTCCTGCAAGGCAGAATCCGTTCCAGAAGAAAAAGGCGAGAGCATCAAGGGTCAATACATCACAGCTTGGCAGGAACAAATTTTACTTCTCTACCGGGTATCAGAAAAAGCTTGTCAGGAATTATAAAAAGAAATAGTCCCGTTATCATTCATTACACTCAAGGCTCAGCCCATCATACGCAAGCATAATTCCGGGAGGAAGCTCCTTCCCGACATGTTCATACAAACCCATCTGGTGGCTGATGTGTGTAATAAATGCCTTCTTCGGCGATATTTCCCTGATGAAATCCATTGCTTCCTTCAGGCTAAAATGTGATATATGCTTTTGTTTTCTTAAAGCATTGATGACCAAATACTTGACACCTATCAGTTTTTCCCTGCTTTCTTCAGGTATATAGCTGGCATCAGTTATATAGGCAAAATTGCCGATCCTGAATCCATAAATCTCAAGGTCCATGTGACGTACTCTGACTGGTATTATTTCAATCTCCTTAATTTTAAAACCGCAATCCGGAATTAAGTTCAATCTCATCTGGGGTATTCCCGGATACCTTTTTTCAGAAAAAACATAGGCAAATTCTCTTTTTATTGCTTCCTGCGCCCGTACTTCGGCATAAATATCTATTGCATCCTGGCTTTTGTAATTAAATGCCCGCACATCATCCATCCCGGCTATATGATCTTTATGTTCATGTGTCAGTATGATAGCATCCAGCCTTTTGACATGTTCCCTTAGCATCTGCTGGCGGAAATCAGGACCGGCATCAAAGAGCAGGACAGTTTTACCGGTCTCAAGCAGAAGAGATGTTCTTAATCTTTTATCACGATGATCTTCGGAAAGGCATACTGCACATTCACAGGCTATTACAGGAACGCCCTGTGATGTACCAGTACCAAGGAATGTTATTTTCACTTTAAGGCTATTTCCCGGCAAACCTATATTAAAAATCCAAGACAGCCAACAGGAAGAGCTTTTTTATTGCATACAAAGGGTACCGTTAATTTGTTATATTTGATAAACAATAAACATGAAGGGCAGGATCTGGCTCATACCGGTACCGCTTGGAGGAGACAACTATGCAGATGTCATCCCCGGAAAAGCGCTGAAAATCACCAGGCGACTAAGGTATTTTATTGTTGAGGATTTAAGAAGTGCCAGGAGGTTTTTAAGGCTTATCGACAACCAATTCCCAATAGATGATTCTGTGTTCTATGAACTAAATGAGCATACAGCGGAAGCTGAAACAGCGCATTTTCTTGAACCTCTTCTCAATGGCAATGATATTGGATTGATGAGTGAAGCTGGGCTTCCGGGGATCGCAGATCCCGGTGCAATAATTATTGCGGCTGCTCACCGGGAAAAGATCACTGTCACTCCTCTTTCAGGTCCGTCTTCTATCATTTTGGCACTGATAGCCTCAGGAATGAATGGTCAGAATTTTTCGTTCAACGGCTATCTTCCTGTTAAGCCGGCAGAAAGAGCTGCGAAACTCAGAGAGCTTGAAAAGAAAGCACAGGAAGGATATTCGCAGATATTCATGGAAGCGCCTTACAGGAATCAGGCAATGCTGGAATCAATCCTGGCAACCTGCAATAAGAACACTTTGCTGTGTATTGCTGCTGATATTACCCTGCCCGGTGAGTCGATAAGAACAAGGAGAGTGTCAGATTGGAAAATGGATATTCCGGTTCTTAATAACAGGCTGGTAATCTTCGTTTTACAGTGAAATTATTTTGCACCAGGCCCTGCCTTTACCCTTACAAGATCAGCATCGAAAACTATGGGTGTGAAAGCAGGAAAATAATATCCGGAATTTCCATTCAGGTATGAAGGAACAATAAATTTTGATTTTCCTCCTACATTCATATATGTAACTGCTTCATCAAATCCGAGAATCAGAGTCCCTTCACCCACGGGAACTATCAGAGTATCAGTTGTTCCTACATTTTTAGCAAATGATGTATCATTAAGGTATTTGGCATCGTACATAATATAAGCGGTGTCGTGAGTCACCGGGTGTATGCCTGTTCCAACAACGACATCGAGGTAATATAATCCGCTTGGCTTCAGTTCAAAACTAAGATCCGGATGGGTTGACAGGTACATCTGGATCCTTTCTTTTTCTTCCTCTTCAAATTTTTCAATTGAAAAACAGGAAGTAATTGAAACCATAATAAGGCCTGCCATAACAGGTAGTTTAATCTTATTGATAATCGGTATCATTTCTGTTAAAGTTTATTGTATCTGTCTCAAAAATCATTCCATGAATCAGTTAATGTTCAGGATGGAGATATTATATATAATAACTGATCTCGGTGGTATTTTATTGCCATCACCCGTAAGTCCGAAGGCCAGGAACGGAGGGAGAATAAAGATTGCTTCCCCCCCCGGTTTGAGCATTTTAAGTCCCTGGTTTAATCCTGCCTCCATTTCACTGCGCCCCAGTATGACTTCCTTCGGACCGGACTCCCCGGACGAATAACAGCTTGTTCCGTCCAGAAGGTAACATTCATAATCCATCACGACGCGGTCATTATCCTTTAAATACATGCCGCTTCCCTCCTTCTTTATCAAATACCATAATCCGGTTGGGGATTCAGCCATTTCAATTCCCTTTCTCTCAATATAGTTTCCTATCCTTTCCCTGTCCTTTTGAATCATGTATTTGTTCAGCTCAGCCATTTCCTTCTTTCCGGGTTTGGATAGCCTGCCGGACTGCTCCTGACCTGAATTGCAGGCAATCATTCCTGTCAATAGCAACAATATAAGAAGAGCCCGCATCATTATCATTCCTTATTCTGATTGTATTCAGCGTAGAATTCCTTCAGAACTTTCAGAAAATATGCAATTGTATTGCCAAGTGTATCCGGATAGTCTCCTCCGGAAGCATTCATGTGGCCACCTCCCGAAAAATAGGTTGAAGCAAATTTATTTGCCGGGAAGTCTCCCTTTGAACGGAATGAGAGTTTTATAAATCCGTCCTTTTCAATGAACAATGCTGTAAAGATTATTCCCTTTATCGAAAGGGGCATGTTGACAAAGCCTTCGGAATCGCCTTTTACGTAATTATAGTCAGCGAGATCCTTCCTGGAAAGATAAATGTAGGCAGTCTGGTATTCGGGCATGAGGACCATCCTCTGATTCAGGGCAAATCCCTGGAGTCTCATTCTGTCAGGGGAGAAATTATTATATATGAGGTTATGTATTTTTTCCTTTTCAATTCCGCTTTCAAGAAGATTTGCAGCCATCCTGAATGTGGAACCTGAATATGAACCATGTTCAAAGTTCCCGGTATCAGTTATGATCCCCACATAGAGCGCTTCAGAATACGGTTTGGTCATAAGCCAGTTCCCGTCTATTTCCATTACCAGATCATGAATAAGTTCGGATGTGGAGCATTTTGAAGGATCTGAAATCAGCAGGTCAGCAAAATTATGCGGATCAAGGTGATGATCAATAACTACCTTAACTGCTTTTGAGGCAGCAACAAGGTTTTCGGCTTCTCCAAGCCTGTCCGGCTGGTTGAAATCCAGCATAACAATAAGATCTGCCTCTTCAATAAGCCTTTTGCATTTATCCCTCTGCCTTATGAAAATATTGATCTTATCTGCACCATCCATCCACTTGAGAAATTCCTGCAGGTTATTTGGAGAAATCATTCCTGCTTGTTTCCCTTTTGACATAATGTAATGATACAGAGCCAGTTGAGCACCAATTGCATCACCATCGGGATTTATGTGGCAGATCAGAAGGATATTCTCCCGGGTTGAAAAAAGTTTTGATAATTCTTTTGTATATTTGGATAATTCTGCCACTTTTACTGCTGTTTTTTCAAGTTGGTAAAGATAAACAATATTCCTGAAGGCAAAATCCGAATGTTTAATTACAAAATAACGATATATGAACGGTGATATTACTTTTTCCATCATAAAGCCTAATGCAGTAAGGACAGGGAAAACCGGTCCGATACTTGCCATGATCAATGAGGCAGGATTTGAAATTGCTGCAATGAAAATGGTAAGGATGACTCTCCAGCAGGCTGAGTCCTTCTACGAGGTTCACAGAGGCAAACCATTCTTTGAAAGTCTAGTTGAGTTCATGACTTCCGGTCCTGTACTGGTAATGATATTGAAACATGAAAATGCCGTCGAAGAGTTCAGAAACCTTATAGGAGCCACAGATCCTGCAAAGGCGGAACCTGGCACGATCAGGAAACTATATGCTATTTCAGTACAGATGAATGCCGTTCACGGTTCTGACAGTGACGAAAACGCCCAGAGAGAATCTGATTTCTTCTTTTCAACTTCTGAAAGATACTTATAGCCAATATGTATCCGGCAATAACTACAGACTTTTCTGACAGGAAAACTCTCGAGAAGTACTCGTCCGCATTCACTCTCTCCGATATGGAAATCTTCATTTTCCCTGAGCTTTTTTATCCCCTGGTGCTTGCCAACATTCTGTCACCCGTTATCTGGGAATGGAGAGAGGATCCCTGGTTTAAAGACATTGAAAAGAGGGGCTTCACATACAAGGTAAACAGGATAAAGCAGTTTGTAATCCAAAACTATGTATTCAACCTTGATCTTGCAACATGGGGACTGACCACCAAAACCAGGGAGATTGAAAGGTTCAGCGAATTCTTTGATATGGAGCATCTGAGACAGTCAAATGCGCTTTTCGGTTATGAGGGCGACAGATACTATTTTGATATCGATATCAGGAAGCATTTCGGACTTGACAAATATAATTCTGATGTAATTCCATACTGGAAAACAGAGACCATTGAAGCAATGACGGCTTTCAGGAACAAAGAGAATTTCACTACAGGAGCCGGTGAATGTGTTTCACTGTCAGCCCTTTATGCGGCAGCGATGTTCGTTATCGGAAGGATACCTCTGGAAAAAATATTTCTCATTGCCACTCCCCTTCATTCGCAGAACTTCATTACGGAAAAAGAGGGTTTAATTACCAACAACCGGAGAATCGTCACAAAAAACATGTGGTTTAACGGTACTTCCCTGTCGGAAAAAGCAAGAAGAGCCCTTGAAAATGAGAAAGTGACCATTGTAACACATATTTCCGGTTATATCCATATCATAAACAAGGATGCTACAATTGACAGGAAAGCTTATGGCTTGTTTTCAGCCAGACTCAGGGAATTCCTTATAACGGATCTTACAAACCTGATCTTCATTAACTTCCTGAGATTCAAATCAAAGTACAAAACACTTTTCCAGTATGAGTGCGAATGCTCTGGCAAAAAGAGATACATTCCCCTTGAAAAAATGTTCGAATATGAACATACAAGCAAATTCAATGTATCGGCAGAAACACGCGCACAGCTTGTTAAAGAGATTGAAGGGGACGAATTTCATCTCAGCCCTTTGTCGGGCAAAATAATGCTGAACGAAGTCGAAAAGATCATTGAGGATTACCAGGGTAAAAGTCTGAAGGTAATTGAGGATCAATTTATTAAGTTCAACAGCTTTATTTCCGCGGAGATGATCCATGAAATGTTCAAAGATCTGGAGGATTTCATTTATACTGATCCGATACTTCCGGATGAACACAAGAACTACATTAAGACTGTTGTTCCGGATATATCTGTTGAAGACAGCAGGGATAAAATAGCCGGAACGATACTTGACAGTATTGATAAATCGGATCTGTCACTTTTGACTCTTTATGTTTACAGGCAGATGGACAGGATCGAATGGCTCCCCTTCATCAAAGCCGTCATTGAGCGCAATCCTGTATGTTTCAATGATCTGAAGGGGAAAAGCATTACTGAGGTTTATGAAATTCTAATGGGAATGCCTGACCAGTCAATATATGACGGACAGAGGCTTGCCCTTCCTGATGAGGTATGGAATTTTAAGTGTGGTGACGGCATAGAAAAAGCTTTGCTGCTGGCTGACTTTATAATTCAAAAAGACAATTCAGCCGTTGTTTCTATTAAGATTGACAGGAAGAATTTAACATTGGACAGCCACAATCAAGAGTATAAATTCAACTCATTCAAATCATTTAAAAAATCGATAAAGATCTCTGGCAATAACTATTTTATTGATTAGTTACATAGAGATCCACAGAGAAGTGAAAAAGATTCCTCGCTAACGCTCGGAATGACAGGGTATTTATGGTGTAATATGGGGAAGAAGTGGCGATTCGTATTGGAACTATATTCAAAGATCGATAAGGTATGACGAATCGCCACTTCTTCCCCATCCACTAAATAATGCAATGTCATTCCGAATGAA
>CAZLCF010000139.1:0-7834 GCA_964557905.1 uncultured Rikenellaceae bacterium
CGTCATAGTGATGTTGGGAGCTATTGTTCCCGGGATCAGTGTTTCAATTCCCTTCAATCTTTTGTTGATTTCCTGCCGTTTTGAGGTAAGGCAGTCCGGATCATCCAGATAAGGCTGAAGCATCTTTATACCTTTTTGAATATTGAAGCTCTCATAGCCGTTGAAGAAATAATCGACCATCCAGCCGTAGACCAGTGGATCTCCTTTCCGTACTTTTTCAATAGCTGTTTTTCCGGCAAGTGTAAAGAGTGAGTCGCGTAAAGCTATGGTGATGGCCAGTTCACCATAAAGATTCACATACCCATCCATCCATTCCTTCATGGTTGAGGTTTTCACCAGCAACGGATCGCTGAAATCCATCCCTTCAAAATAATTGTCTCTCAGGCTTTGTTTTCTGTCAGCTTCGGTGCCTGTCCAGTTGATTTCAGGTACCAACTGGAAACCGAACAGGTTGCTCACAAACAGGCTTTTATACTTTTTTATCTGTTCTTTTATCCAGGTGTTGAAAGCTTCCCGTCGTTTCTCATATTCTGTAATTCCTTTTTTATAAAATTCTGATCCCGGATCGTCATATTTCAGTAAAAAATTCTGGAGCAGTCCCAGCATCTCTTTTTGTCTGGTATTTTCCCTGAAGAACTGCAGATAAGTTGTGTTTTCTTTTTCCTCTTTCTGAAAATATGTACTATCAGCATAATTACTGAAGACCGGATGCAACCAGAGTTCCAGTTCCTGGCTGCCGATTATTATGCGCTTTTCGGAAGGATATGGAGTACTTGAGGCCTTATCCTTATAATCGAACCTTAAGACAAATTCACCTGGAAGTTTTTCCCCGGGAACCTTTAATATGGCTGTGCCTCCGTTTTTTATACTGTCAATTATTACTATCGGTTTCAGGGCATCTGTTCCTGTTAAGGGGAGCAGGCTTATTTTGGTTTCGTAAACGCCACGCAAAATAATGGTTATTGTGACATCCTGAGCCTGAATTGATTCAGCAGAAAGTACCAGGAAATATAGCAATGGGATCAATCTGAAAGCGAAAGAATTGATTTTATGTTTAACATTCATGGAGGGGCGCAATTTTAATATAAAAATCCAATCAGCCACAAAGGTATTTCATTTCTATTTCCGATCTCAATATTATCCAAAGCCAAAAATGAGTTAGTTATATTCGTTATCTGTTTCCCGGTTTTATTTTTCCCGCCAATTTCAAAAACATACCGATTATCAACCATAAAATCACCATTATCCGTGTAATTTACCTGATGGTTATATGAAACCTGATTGAAAAAAAACGTTTCGCGAAGATTCCCTGTATTAACTGAACTGCCGGTTATAGCCATCATCAGATTAGGATGATGCAGGTATATCTTTTCCGGTTTAGTCAACCTGCTGATACCTTTACTTTGTTTATGTAAAAGACTTATCAGCAGTGCATCGTTCATGTAATGCAGGTAATCTTTCAGTGTGTTTTTTGAAATGCCTATTCTTTCGCTCAGCTTCTCGATGTTTGGTTTAAAGGGAGCGCTTTCCGATATTACATAAAGCAGCTGTTTCAGCTTATGGATATTATTATAGTTGATTTTAGCAGCATATGGAAGATCTGACTCCAGCACCTGATTTATTACCTCACTTACTTTGCTTTTGTAGTTTTCTTTTCCCTCAAGGAAGAAAGGAAAGTAACCCATTTCAATATACTCAGAGTATTTTTTAATGGGTTTAATTTTTGTCAATACAGATTTTGATATCTTAACGTGGTTTCGTAAGATATCCTCTAAATCAAATACCGGAAATTTTATATTATCAGCGAATCCAATGAATTCTCTTAATGACAAGCCAGGAAGTGTATGCACAACACTTCGTCTTGACAAATCAGCCCTGCCTCCGGTCAGGTGCAATAAGGAGGACCCAGTATATATAATTTTCAGATCAGGAAGACTGTCATAGATATTTTTTAGCTCAACCGACCAGTTTGGATAGTGATGAACCTCATCGATCAGCAAATATTTACCTCCATTCTTGGAGAAGTCATCGGCAAAATCAAAGAGTTTATTCTCAGTAAAAAACAGATTATCAAGGCTGACATAAACATATTGCTTATCATGCAGCCTTGTTTTGGCAAATTGAAGCAAAAGAGTTGTTTTTCCGGCACCTCTGCTTCCTTTAATACATATTAATCGTTCCGGCTGATCAAGCCACTCAATCTGGGTCCGGATATGTTGAATGGATACCTGTCCGACAGCTCTTTCAGATATTTCATAAATTGTTCTCATACAAAAATGGTCAATATATTGACCAAATATAACGCTTTTTCAATCAATATGCAAATCGTTTTTCACTTTATAGGTTATTTGGCTGTTAAATCTTTCGCCTTTCCGGAACCATGTACTGTCCACATAATTACTGAAGACCGGGTGTACCCAGAGTTCCAGATCCTGGCTGCCGGGCTCTACATGCTGCCAACATTGACTGAAATGTCCGATTTAAAATCCTGCCTGCATGACAGCAGGTGAGGCAGGGCTTTCAGCCGGGACATTTTACCAGGGGAAGTATTTAAATTCGCCCCATACCCAACACCCTGTGGAATCCCCGCAAGCGGGGAGCAGCAGAGCTGCTATTCCACAGGGTTAATCATGCAAATCATGGTTCAGACAATTTCCTGATAAAAATAAAATCTCTTTCATTACCCCCTAAATTATATATTTCTCCGAATTGCGGCAATACAATACTGTTATTTATTAGTCATTCTGAAATCGCTGAACAATTGTTCCTATATTAAATTAACCTGAGTCCGATTGCAGTTAACTGTGAATTCGCTGAAACACTGCAAAGTCTTCATGACATATTCAGGTAAATTTAATAAATTGCGGAAAAATATTTAAAATGACTATAAAGGAGAAAATTGATGAAATTTCCATGAAGATTGTAAAAAACATCAATCCGGAAAAAATAATTCTATTTGGCTCGTATGCTAAAGGTAATTATAGTGAGGACAGCGATTTAGACTTAATTATTGTAAAACAAAGTGATTTGCCAAAACATAAAAGAGGGATTGAGATTCGCCGGTTGTTTTATGGATTTTTAATTCCTATGGACTTAAAAATATATACACCGGAGGAATTTGAGAATGAATTGAAAAATAAATATTCATTTTTAAATTCTGCAATCAAAGACAGCAAGACAATTTATGAGCGGAAAACTTAACACTATCCGGCTTTGGATTGAAAAGGCTGATCACGACTTGGGAACAGCTCAAATAACCTTTATATATATTCCAAAATTCCATGATACTATAACCTTTCATTGCCAGCAAGCTGTTGAGAAATATCTGAAATCTTATCTTTTATTTCTCAATATTCCATTTAAGAGGACACATGAATTAACATATCTACTCGGGTTGATTTCCAAAAAAGAAAATGTCACAAGCGAAATTTATGACAAAGCAGCTGAATTAGAAGATTTTGCAATTGAAATACGATATCCTGATACTGTAATAGAATTAACAGACCAGGATATTGAGAGAGCTATGCATATTGCAAAAGAATTTCGTCAATATGTTATGACAAAGATGGACTTGGATATTGAATATGAAGAAATTCTCTGAATATATTTTTATACAGGCTATGCTTCGAACTCTCCCTTTGTAAAACACAATCGTTACGCTCAATATATTTTATCAACTTA
Organism: uncultured Rikenellaceae bacterium; assembly: GCA_964557905.1. Taxonomy (GTDB): domain Bacteria; phylum Bacteroidota; class Bacteroidia; order Bacteroidales; family VadinHA17; genus LD21. Next base: position 3,682 of record CAZLCF010000139.1, read on the forward strand.
CCCCTTTCATCAGAAAATATTTAAGCTAAACAATAGGCTATAAGCACATTATGTTTTCTATCCAAACATGATGATTTTTTGTTGCCGGCTTCCCACATGCTGTCCACAGGCCGGGCCGGCGAACCCTCATTTGCCAAATCAGTGCCTTCTGATATTATCATAACCTTTAGTCTATGCACCTTGATAATTGAATTCATCAATGATGAGGGTTTCATAAATCTAATGAAGAGGTTCTCCTTAGCATCGTCTAATGTATCTCCCTGTGTGTTTATGCCAGGAATCTCCTCTATATATGCAATAAAACCTCCTTCATCACAGGGTTCACCCTGTTAAATAATTTTAACGGATAATTCTCCTTTTTAGAACAAATTTCTCATATCCCACGGGGTAAACATAATTCCACCACCAACCTGATAAGTTTTTAAAAATCATTTCTTTACGCAGTTTGTATGTTTTGTAATGCCTCATTATTCCCAGATAAGAATTCATACTGCTTATAAATGCTACCTGTTCTTCATTTGTCGGTTTGTGGTCTCTTGCTATTGCGTTTTGCTTTTCAATTGCTTTATAGAAGTTACTTTTGGTTCGGTGGGCAATATAAATGCGATTGGGTTTTATTACCGTTCCTAAAAACTTAACGCCTTTGCTATAATGTTGCAAATATATTTTCTTTGGATGCAAGGTGAGTTGTAATTTTGAAAGTAAAAAGTTTGCAATGATAGGGATGAGAGATTTTAAATACTCTTTATCGTGATGAATGATTACAAAATCATCAACATATCTGCCGTAATACCTTATGTTAAGTTCACGTTTTACGAAATGGTCAAAATCATCCAGGTATATATTTCCGAAAAGTTGTGAAGTAAGATTTCCTATCGGAAGTCCGCAATTCCTCAGGGCATGAAACAGGCTCTTTGTCTGGGGCAGGCCTTCCCAATCTGATTTTTTACCTTTTATGATGCAATTCCTGGCAGGATCTTTAAAGATCGTTTTTTCTATAAGGTAGAGCAGTAATGGTAAATTGATGTCTATATGGTACTACATTTACAACATATTGAATATCAAGGTTTTATACTAATAAAATAGCATGTATTTATTAACAATCAACACGTTAGTGTTTTTTGTCATGTACTAAGATTAAAAATATAAAAAATTCTGATGGTTGCTGGCCTGGATTATCAGAAGCAAGTTGACTTAAACTACTTTTTAGATAATTATAAAATCGGATCGCCGCAAAAATCCCTCCGTTTGCAATTCTTGCAGAATTTACCTATCCAGACTTCATCAAACTGGTTCATTATGGCTTTAACAATTTCAGGATCATTTGTAACAATTCCGGATTCAAAGTTGCGCGTATTTATGCTTTTTATTCCCAATCCTGCCCCTGTAAGATTTGCAGAGCCTGAATAAGCGAATTTGCCATCAATGATAATATGCTTGAAATGAACCCTCGGGCAAAGCTGTCTTTCTATACTATCCCACAGCAACGGATACTTATCAAAACTTCTTCTGAAGTTTGCACCGGGTTCTTTTGCATGAAGAAGGCGGATAGCTACTTTCTTCTTTACTAAACTATCGAGTATGAATAAAAAAGACTTAACAGATCCTTTGTAATTAACATGCAGATCTTTTATATCGGCTGTACCTATCCACACAAACGAGGTTGCCCTTGCGACAGGCTCAATAACCTGCTCATATAACTGTTCATTTGTCACAAAGTCAGTGTTCATTTTCATGTAAATTATCGTGTAGTATTACAGTGTCTTTCCCCTTCTTGTATCTGATAATTAATTTATTAAACCTTGTTACTAATCGTCTCACGGATTTTCTTCAGTCTGTCCTGTGCTACCGGATCTATCGCAAAGTGCTTTTTAAGTTTTTCGCAGGCATAATCGTGGCAATATGCACAGTTTTCAAGATTAAGTTGAATTGCACATTTTCTTATCTCACAATCGGAACAACCAGTAAATAATCTTCCATTATTTATTTTGCATTCGTCACAGTCTGATATTATCTCCGGCTTCAGAGTTGTTTTATAAATAATGGCAAGTTGTTCAGCAATCTCATTTCTCATTTTCTTTTTTACAGAAAGATCCTCTTCAAGTGTTGCCAGATGAATCGGGCAGCTGTGACAATCTAAACCGCAATATGCTATCGTTGTGTTCATGAAGTAAGTTTTAATTCAGAAGATTTATATATAACGATATATAGTGAGATAATGAGGGATCTGCACCATAATGCACTTTCCGGGGCTGATTCCTGTCAGTCAGTAAATCAATGGTGCGTAGCCTTAAAATGATAATAAAAGCCTGTTATGTGCTCAGAAATAATACTTATTTCTCTATATATTATTCCAGAAGCACATACACCTGAAAGTTCTGATCAGGATTTTGAGCAATGGCATCAGCAATTTTTTTGCTTAAATCTGCAGCTGCCTGGTCAATAGACCATGCCATAGTTCTTATCATCAATTCTTTATACTTATTGTTTAGGATTATAGTGCAAATTGCATAGCCCAGCGGGAAGAAGACGATACTTATTGGTACATACCACGCTAAATTTCCATTCCCCATTTTATCTGTAGCTTTTCCGACTCCTTCAAATGTTTTCCCGTTGTCCGAGACAGCAATCAGCTTTACCAGTAAATGTTTATCGTCTGTTATGCCAAATTTAGTATAATAACTCATAATAGAAGAAGGCGATGCATCTGTTTGACTTGGTGATAAAAGATCGACCTTAACCTCACTGAAATAGGTTTGCAGATGTCGTTCGAAGCACAATTTTGCAACCTGGCCAAATGATTCGAATACGTAATAGGCACGAGACTTTGCATTATCTTCATTAACCTTATTTTTAATTTCTTCACCCAGGTCGCTCGTATATAAGGGGAATCCAATACATTGATAAGGGACTTCCTCACTTATTTCCTTTTTTTCATTTGCTTTTTCCAGGTAGCATCCGCATTTATCTGTTGAAACAACAGTTAGTTTTATCGTACCTTCGGTCGACTTCTTATCGACTTTCAATGAAACTGGCGATTTCAGGTATTCTTGATACCCCTTATCCACCGCAAAAGAAAGATAACTTGAACAACCGGCATTCAGAAGAATTATGCCTGCAGCAATTAAAATAATAAGTTTTTTCATAGGTATACTTTTTTAAGTTGGATTAGAAACTAATCTTAAATCGCTTAATTGTCAATCTCTGAGGCACCGGATTGATAAAGCACTAGCTTTAGGTTCGTTACTCATTCCACTGACACTACTTGTGAAGTACAAGAAATTTCCGTAAGAAATACTATATCGTGTACTACTCCAGTAGTAACCTCTCGAACCACGACCGAATAGTGAGCCATCAGTATCGTAAAGAAACCCTGCAGGATGGAGTCTTATTGCGGATGCATATGTGTCGTTATAGTTATTCCACCCTCCTCCGTAGTTATCGGCATTGGTCCACTCTGTTAAAGTAGGTATACGCCAACCTGTACCAAGAAGAATTGTACAAGGATCGTTGGCTGCTGTCCAGTCAGTAGCTTCAGAAATATAAGTAACCCATGTTGTGGAAGGTATGCGAGTAGTTCCATATTTATAACCCTGCTTGCGGTTAAATTGCCAGTACCAGCCTGATGCTGCCTCAGTAGCATCCGTGGCTGAACCCGCCTGGTTATCTGCACCTAAATTTTGGGTTATCCAACATTTATTTCCACCAGTTAGATCAGTTTTTACTATTCCATAAGTTACTGTTTTTGGTACAGGAGCCACCGATCCGGCTGTGTGGGTAACTGTCATATCAGAGGGACATAATAGAGTGGAAAACCATTGTTCCAAGCCAACCCATTCTCCTCCACAACTAACTGACTTCACCCTAAAATAATAAGTTGTATTTGGGATTAAACCGGTAATCTGAGCACTGACAGTGGTACTATTATTACCTGTTAAAGGACTTTGCAATGCTGTTATCGACATGTTAAAACTCCAATCTGTACTATACTCAAAGGTTACTGTTGTAGTAAAATTATTTGCATTGGCTGTACCAATTAGTATTGCTGATGTCATAGTAATATCCATGGCCGTCTCTGTGAAGGCAAATGGACGTGTGCAAGGAGATGTAAATGTCTGTTCTGGAGTTCCATAAGCTGTACCTCCGGCATTGG
>CAZLCF010000140.1:0-6173 GCA_964557905.1 uncultured Rikenellaceae bacterium
GGTCAACTTCAGGATCACAATATCGGGTAGCGGTAATCTTAAGCTGGCTGAAGCTCCGGTTCTGAAACTGTCTCCCGATATCGAGATTTATGATCCGAAAACAAGCGACAATCTAAAAAACAGTATCAGCGGAACATCTGGGCAAAAAACCTTTGAATACCTCCTGATACCCCGTCATTATGGCGATTTCACAATTCCGTCGGTAAACTACTCATTTTTTAATACAACCACCGGAAAATATGAGAGACTCTCCACCAGGGAATTCCGCTTCCATGCACGGAAAGGAACAGAACAGGCTTCTGATATTACTGTTTACGGTGGAATTTCCAAGGAAGATATTAAATACATGGGGAAAGATATACGTTTCATCAAAACGGATCCCGGAAAGTTCACAAGATCAGGTAATTTACTTGCATCCAAACGTTCTTTTTACAGTGTATTTGCAGCTGCCCTGCTCATATTTTTTATTGTTCTTTTTGTAAGACGGGAACATATAAAACGCAATTCAGATCTGTCAGCGGTACGAAACAGGAAAGCTGGGAAAATAGCACGAAAACGTTTGCACGAAGCAGCACATTGTATTAAAGGTGGTGAGAAAGACCGTTTTCATGAGGAGATACTTAAAGCTCTGTGGGGTTACCTGAGCGATAAGCTGAATATACCTGTATCGGACCTGACCAGGAGCAATGCCATCATTGCTTTGAAAGAAAAGGGGATAAGTGACGAAAATATAACCGGTCTGACAGGAATTCTTGACAGCTGTGAATATGCTAGATATGCTCCGGCTTCATCAGGAACAGAAGCTGAAGCAATCTATGATGGTGCAGCCCGGTTTATCCGGTCAGTTGAAAATTCAATAGTTAAGTGATGAAGCTGAAAACATTGATATTATTGCTTCCTGTGTTTCTCATGGTTTTCCCTGTACACAGCTTTTCACAGGAAACAACGGACAAGAAATTCAGAACAGGATCAGAAAGCTTTTCTTCCGGCAATTATGAGAAAGCTCTTGAATTATGGATGGATATTTACAAAACAGGTTACCGTTCCGCTGAGCTTGAATATAACATCGGGAACGCTTATTTTAAGCTGAATAATATCCCCGGAGCGATTCTTTTCTTCGAGAGGGCTTATTTACTGAAGCCTGGAGATGAAGACATAAATTATAATCTCCAGATCGCCCGTACTCTTGTTGTTGACCGTTTTGAGGAGATCCCGGAGATCTTTTTCGTCAGGTGGTATAATCTCCTTGCTCTTTCGCTTTCAACCAATACATGGGCTAAGATCAGTATTACCACTTTCATCCTGTGTCTTTTGTTCCTCTCCATGTATTTCTATACTTCAAAATACAGGTTTAAAGTACTTGGATTCTGGCTTGCTGTATTGTTCATTATTGTATCCCTGACCTCTCTTGCTTTAACCCTGAGGAACAAAACTATGGTTTACGACAGTCAAAAAGCAATAATCTTCAGCCCCGTTGTCAATGGGAAAAGCTCCCCTGACAACAGCGGAACTGACCTTTTTGTGCTCCATGAAGGAACAAAAGTAACGGTTGATGATGAAGTTGGCGAATGGTACGAGATAAGGCTTTCTGACGGCAATAAGGGATGGATCCCAGCTAACAGTCTTGAAATAATTTAATCCCTTTGCAACTTATTTGTTATCTTTAAAGTCAAATATCTGAAACAACTAATCTTCCCGGGCTATGAAGAAGTTATTTTATCTTGTTTTGATATCAGTTGCAGTTATTGCCTGTAAGAAAACTGAATTTGAACCCAAGGGGCCGACTGACGTAAGAGTAAGAAACATATCTGACCAGACATTCACTGAAATAATAGTTAAAATTGATGAGGAGGTTGACACACTGGGAACTGTAATTGCAGGCGCTGTATCCGAATATCACCGTTTTGAGACAGCATACCCGAAAGCCGAAATATCCACAAGGATAAACGGGGTGCTATTTTCCACAGGTCCTGTTAACAATACCTATTCGCAATATATGGGACTTATGAAGATCACTTATGTGGTTTATATTGATAATTGGGATAATGAACTGCTTAAGATTGGCGATGTTCTCACTGAAGAACCTCTTGTATTGAAATAACCTGTCATAAAACTACCTTCTAAAAATAACCTTGTCAGAATATTGGGATAAGGACATAAAAGGGAAAATCACTCCGGCACGATGGAGTAACACAGCTTTCTGCTTTCTGACGACTTTATCGGTTGCATTGATGATCTCTTATTTTGTCGGTTCAGTTCCTGACAATAGCGTTATAATTCTTCCTGTTCTGATTTTATCGGCGTTATTTTCAGTATATCATTTCTGCAGAGCCGGGAAAGATCTTTTCCGTTCACCAGGATCACCGGTGAGCCTTGAAATATTCCTGTACCTTTTATACCTGGTTTTGTCGGCTTTTGCCCTTTTTCTTTATTCTGTAGAATTCATTATTGCAGCATCAGCAGCAGGAATGATTCTTCTTGTGATGACAGATATGGAGTTCTCCCAGCCTGATAAACGAATAAACACATACTTTCATAGCGGGCAGAACTTGCTGACATGCCTGCTTTTGGCTTCATTCCTGTCAGTAATGAAAGCTCCCTTTTTTTTTATTGCTGTAATAAAATTATTATCAGGCATTTACAATGGTTATTCCGATAAATTACAGAATGTGTATTTTAGTTTAAGGATTTTACGTATTGCGCTTTTACTTGCAGCAGGTATTTCACTTATGACACAAATTTCTTATTCAGACCCAATAATAACGATTATGTTCCTCTCCGGTGAACTGCTTGACAGGATCATGTTTTATGATGACCTGAAAATTAAATATTGATAATTATGAAGAAAAAAGAAATTAACAGCCAGCGTATTCCTGTATACAGGGATGCAGGATTCGAGCTTTTTGATGCGGATACTGCATCAGAGGCTTTCAGGAAAGAAACAGAAAACGAACGTGTGCCGGATCTTTATATATATTCCCGCTACCGGAATCCTACAGTTGTTGCAGCTGAAGAGGAGATAATGAAGCTTGAAAATTCAAAGTGGGCTTTACTGACAGAGTCAGGTATGTCCGCAGTTGACGTTGCTCTTTCGGTTTTTCAGGATGGGAAAACGGTGAAGCCATGGTTATTCTTTAATGAGATCTACGGTGGTACAATATCATTCGCCGAGTCAGTATTAAAAAAACTAAGAGGGCTTGATATCCGCTACTTCTCTCCCGTAAATGAACGGTATGACCTTCTTGCATTTGAGTCAGTTATGGAGACACTCAGGCCGGAGCTGGTTTATATTGAATCAATCTCTAATCCGATGCTGATTGTCCCTGATGCCGGTGGTGTGATAAAAATTGCCGGAAAATACGGAGCAAAGGTAATTGTCGATAATACATTTGCTACTCCCGATCTGTGGAAGCCTCTTGCCAGCGGTGCAGATATTGTCATTCACAGCGCTACAAAATATTTATCGGGACATGGCAATATTACTGCGGGAGTCCTGTGCGGGAATGACCATGAATTAATGAAAGCAGCTGTGGAATACCGGAAATTTACAGGCCATATGATTTCGGCAGATGATGCTTACAGGCTTCATACTCAAATCCAGACTTTCAGCCTCAGATTCAGGCAGCAATGCCTGAATGCATCACGGATCGCCGGAATATTATGCACCTCAAAACAGGCAGTTAAAGTCTGGTATCCGGGTTTGAAAGAGCATCCGAGTCACCACGAAGCTTCAAAGCTCTTCGGTGGCAGAGGCTTCGGTGGAATGGTCACATTTGATTTCACTCGGAAAACCGCAGAGGAAAAAAGGATACTCAGAGATAAATTCATAAATGCAGTCTCTGAGCGGATCAGGATTATCCCAAGCCTTGGAGATCCGCGTACGATGCTGCTGCCGGTTGAATCAGTCTGGGGAGCAAAATATCCCGAACCTGGAATGATAAGGTTATCAGCAGGTTTCGTAGATACCGGGGAACTGTCTGAGACTATCACTTCAGCTCTGAATACTATCTCCAGTTAATTGGCTCAATACATCTTTCAACAAGATAATCATTACATCTGCTGAAATGTTTATTGCCGAAAAATCCCTTGGCTGCAGAAAGAGGGGAGGGATGTACCGATTCAAGTACAAGATGCCTTGTTCTGTCAATTGATTCACCCTTTTTCTGGGCATAGGCGCCCCACAGGAAAAAAACGGTATTCATTTTTTCGGTGTTGATTATTCTTATCACGGAATCGGTAAATTCCTCCCATCCCTTCTTCTGGTGTGAACCTGCCTGATGAGCCCTGACTGTAAGAGTTGCATTCAGAAGGAGTACTCCCTGGGAGGCCCAGCGTTCAAGATTTCCTGTCGGAAATGGCTTATAACCCAGATCCGATTCGATCTCTTTGAATATATTCACCAGGCTGGGAGGAAATTCCACGCCTTCCTTTACTGAAAAGCATAATCCATGAGCCTGTCCGGGGCCATGATAGGGATCCTGACCTATTATAACGGCTTTTATTTTATCGAAAGGGCATAAGTTGAAAGCATTGAAAATGAGCGAGCCTGGAGGAAAAATAGTTTTTGTCCTGTATTCATCCTTCACAAATTCAGAAAGCCGGATGAAATATTCCTTCTCAAATTCCTGGCTGAGCCTTGTCTTCCAGCTTGCCTCTATTCTTACGTCCATTTAACTAAATTCGGGTATAACACAATTGCTTGATTCATTACCCCTAAAGTAAAAAATAAAAGGACTGTCTCAAAATCTGACAGCCCTTTTACCTAATCACCCTACCAACCTAAACTAAAACTACTTCTGCTGATAAGAAAAAAAATGACCTTATATCTTTAATATTTATTAAAATTAAAAATTTAATATAGCAAATTTATAAAATTTTTAAATACAATGATAATTTTTTACACGAATGAAGGAAATTCATAAATGAACAATAATATATCAGGGATGAAAAGACCCTCGCTGTGAAGTATTGTCGTTATATTGCTAACTTTATAACAAAAAGATGGCTGCTGAAACAGAACGCAAATTCCTTGTAAGAGGTGAATTCAAACACCTGGCGATAAAGAAAGTCAGGATCATCCAGACTTATCTTTCAATCGATCCTGATAAAACCATCAGGGTAAGGATTGCAGGGAGGAAGGCCTTTCTTACAATAAAAGGCCGGCCACATGGCAGATCAATTACCCGAGGAGAATGGGAATTTCAGATTCCGGTCACTGATGCAGGTGAAATAATGAAAATATGTCTTCCGGGAAAAATTGAAAAAACCAGGTATGTGGTGCCAGCAGGAAAACATATGTTTGAGGTTGATGTATTTCACGATAAAAATGAAGGATTGGTAATTGCTGAAATAGAACTTGCCGCCGAGTCGGAACTATTTGAGAAACCCTCCTGGCTTGGCGAGGAGGTGACAGGAAGACCGGAGTATTACAATGCCAATCTTATCAAGTGACCTGACCTTATAAACATCCAGCTAAAATAGATTATTTTAAAACCTTGGAATATATCTGTTTAGGATCATCCGGTCCGTAGTAATCTTTCAGACTCGCAGTCAGCTCATATCCGTTGCGTTTGTAGAAATATTCAGTTGAAGCATAGAGGGGGCGTCCCGATGTTTCAATCCAGAGGATCTTACCGCCTGATTTGATGATATTTTCTTCTATAGTTTTTAACAACACAGAACCCAGCTTTTTATGCCTGGCAGCATCGTGAACTGCAATCCAGTAGAGCTCCCATGAGTGTGTAGTAAGCTCATCCTTACCATAGTTAGCAAATGCCACCACTCCGTCCTCATCAGTCGCCTTAAGCCAGTAGTATCCGCTCTTTTCCATACCGTCGGCTATTGTTTCATCTGCAATCTCCAGGGCAGTTTGGATCTCAAATTCATAAAAGAAGTTTGTCGATCTGAGTATCTCTTCAATTCGCTTTTTGTCTTCAGGCTTAATGCCTTCAGAAATTATTGTCATCATTTTATTTATTTAAATCGCTGATTATCCGCTGAAGAACTGCAGTAAACGGTAAGCCCGCGGCAATTGTTGCTGCTACAACGCCGCTATCAGGTGACAGACAGGGATTTGCATTTACTTCAATTACGTAAGGAGTATTATTTTGATCAACCCTCATATCAACTCTTGCATAACCTTTAAGTCCGAATTCACTCCAGCAATTCAGGGC
>CAZLCF010000140.1:6183-7832 GCA_964557905.1 uncultured Rikenellaceae bacterium
AACAGACTCAATTCTTTCCTTCAGGACCGGATTAAGCTTGGTTCCCGGGAAGTTCCTGATGGTATTCTCATATTCAAAACTGCCTTCTTCCCATTTCGCTTTGAAATCAACAATTCTTGGCTTACCTACTGAATAATTATGAAAAATCATTTCTGCCGCAGGTAATACTTCCGGTCCTTTATCACTGTAAATAACACTTATATTAAACTCCCTTCCGTCAATATAGTCTTCAATGAACCAGTGTGTATCGGTAAAGTTTTTAAGTTTAGCTTCATATCCGGGTTCGAATGTAAAAACAGATTCATCGGTTATTCCTAATGAACCGTCTTCCCATATTGGTTTAATTATATACTTGTTTCCGGGAACAAGCTGATTATACTGTGATGGGTAGTACCCTTGAGGATTATTTATTCCTGCTTTTCTTAAAGTTTTGCTGGTAAGAGCTTTACTGGTCGTTATGAACATCGCCTCCACGGGATTCCCTGAATAAGGTATTGAGTACATATTCAAAAGAGCCGGAACGAAATAACATAATTCCCCTTTATTGTTTATTGATTCAACCAGGTTAAAAACAAAATCCGGTTTATTTTCAGTTAGTGATGCTACCTCATTTATAAAATCCAGAGTAATACCTTTCCTGTAAGTTTCAATGCCAAGTTCCCTGAAGTTGTTTTCTATATATTCCACCTGATCAAGAACATCCAGTTCGTCAGGCAGGGCCCTCTCACGCGGCTGATTAAATAAGATGCAGCATCTTCTCCTGGTCATAATACTAATCCGTGTCGTTTTAAGGTTGACTTCATGATCATTTCCATCAATGTCTGATAATCAATATTAATCATCCTCGAAAGAATTGGCAGATCGGAATGGATCGGATGCAATCCTGCTAGCGGATTCACTTCCATGAAGCACATCCTTCCGTTCCTGTCGGCTTTTACATCCACTCTTCCGGCATCAACACCCCCGAGGGCTTTCCAGACATTTAAAGAGACTGTTTTACACTCTGCAGTGAACTCCTTAGCAATTGGAATATATTTACAGAACTCCTGATAATTTTCCTTGAATTCAACTGAATAGGGGTAGTTATTTTTACATTCAATTTCCATTCCCCCGATTGCTACTGCATCATCACCTGAACCGATTACTCCAACAGTAAACTCTCTCCCCGGTAGGTACTCCTCAACAAGGGCAGGCTGATTGAATCTGACAAGAATATATTCAGCCATCTCCTTTAATTCAGCCGGCGATTTCAGCATGTTCTTTTCGGTAATGCCTTTGCCGGTGCCTTCCGAAACGGGTTTTATGAACAGCGGATACTCCAGCCTGCATTTCCTGATATCTTCCCTGTTTGATATCAGCATACCTGGACTTACGGGCACACCAGCTGCTGAAACGATCAGCCGGGTCAGGTATTTGTTCAGTGAAATTCCCAGTATTACCGGCCCGCTGAAAACGTATGGAATTTTATACTGATCAAGTATTGCAGGAACCACAGATTCTCTTCCGTCACCATAAAGTCCTTCTGCAATATTAAATACAAGGTCCCATTTTTTTTCTGCTGACAGTGCATCAATAAGCTGGAAACAATTACCAACAGCTTCTGTTTCAAAGCCCATTTTTCCCAGAGCTGCATCAATGGCATCAACAGT
>CAZLCF010000141.1:0-7806 GCA_964557905.1 uncultured Rikenellaceae bacterium
ATAATTACTACTGAAACAAAAACATAAATTCCCATCTGATCACTTTTTTAATAATTCTTTCACCTTTTCAATTTGAGACACAAAGTAACTGCTTTTTTCCGGAAATTTCAAACATAATTTCTCATAAATATCTATTGCCCTGGAGTAATAACCCTGATTGGTATAAATTCTTGCAAGCGTTTCTGTTACAAATTCTCCCCTCTCTTCCACAAAAGGTTTTGAAATATCTATCGTTATTGTTTCTGATTTTTCTTTTACAGGTTCAATTCTTGGATTGGCCAGTATGAATTTATCGATCAGGTCCGATTGTATTTGCTTAAGTTTGCCTGTATCATTGACAAGCTGCTGATCGTCCTTTTTTATGTCCTCTTCTGACGGGGTGATCCTCTCTTCAGTATCAAGCTCCAGTAGATCCCCCTCTGCAGGAGCTGAAAAACCGGGATCCATAAATATTACCCTTTCCTTTTCTGTCCCGGATTCATCATCAATAATAAATACAGTAGCGACTGAATCTCCACCGTCAGGATCCGATTGAATGGATACAGGTCTCTGTGCACCCTGACGTCCATCTGCCGGAGTTTCTTCCGGTTCCCCACTATCGGAGCTCTTTTCTATTTCATTTATCAGATCCTCACTGTTCTTTGCCAGTTCAATCACCACCTGCTGACTGTCTTCTGAAACATTTTTGGAGGGGACCTGAGCGTGAATGGCTGCTTCAGGCTTATCCTGAATCACATTTTCTTTTTTCAGGAAATAATATAATACTTCACGATCAGCAATATGCATAGCAGAGATTCTGAGTTGATTTTCGAACCTGACATCAGACGTATTCCGCAATCCTTTCAGCAGCAGCATATATGCACTTTGAAAATATGGGAAAATATCAATAAGCTCGCTGACCTCACCGAGCATCTGGCGGTCGGCCGGACCCGAATTCTCAATCATTCTCAGAAAATCGTTCCTGTTCATGTCAGTTACCAGTTCACAAAAGCTTTATTGAAAATATCCTCAACCAGAAGTTCAACAATCTTATCCGATAGTTCTTTCTCTACCTGGCTCAGGTCTAGACTGCTGTTATAGTCCTCATAGCGTGAGAAGGATTGCTCAAAGCTTAAATCCGGATCCACAGCATTTGTGAATTTGATTCTCACTGAAATGGTAAACCTGTTTGTTGCCGCCTGAGCATCTGCGGCAACTGTCAGTGGCTGGGTGTTATAACCGGTTATTTCTCCTTCAAAATCCACATCTCCAAGTCCGTTCACCAGCCCGAGATTAGTCTGGGCCTTGCATTTATCTATCAGGGCATCGGTAAGATACTGGCTGAGCCCGGGTTGTACAACATCTGCCCTGTTCTGAAAATACTGTATACTTAATGTTTTTACCTCCGGCGATATACTGGCCCCGGTTAATGAGTAACTGATCTTGCATCCATTCAGCATGAAAATTCCGCAGGTCAGAAGAAAGACCAGTATTAAACCTGCTGCTGAAATATTCCTTTCCCTACATTTCAATTCCATACTCCTTTATTTTACGGTACAAGGTCCTTTCTGAAATACCCAGTTCACGTGCTGCCAGCTTACGTTTACCGCTGAATTTTTCAAGAGCCTTTTTTATCATTTCAACCTCCTTCTCGGCAAGCGATAAAGATTCTTCAACTATCTCTTCTGTATCCTGGATATTATCTCTTCCCTTGTGAGTTGAAAATTCAGCTGAAGATTCATCCTGCAGGTTTGTCTTGCTCCTTTCTGCTGTATCACTGAAAAGATTCTTTATAACCCTTGAGTTTGACTCATCGATAGTAACGTCTGTTTCGCCGTGCCGTATAAGATCATAGACCAGTTTTTTTAGATCATTCATATCACTTTTCATATCGAAAAGGATCTTATACAAAATCTCCCTCTCGGATGAAAACGCCTTTTCAGTATCCCTTTTTATGACTGCAGGCAGTTTTACTCCATCATAATCAGGCAGATATGCTTTAAGCACGGATGCTTTTATTTCCCGTTCCCTTTCAATTATCGAAATCTGTTCAGTTATATTTTTCAGCTGCCTGACATTACCCGGCCAGGAATAGTTTGTCAGAATATTTTTTGCATCTGGTTCAAGCCTTATAGATGGCATCCTGTATTTTTCAGCAAAATCGACCGCAAATTTCCTGAACAGCAGAAAAATATCATCACCCCTTTCACGGAGCGCAGGTATTCTTATCGGGACGGTATTCAGCCTGTAAAAAAGATCTTCCCTGAACCGGCCATGATCAATAGCGCCTGTTACATCCATATTACTGGCAGCAATCACCCTTACATTGGTTTTTTGCACCTTCGATGAGCCAACCCTGATAAACTCTCCTGATTCAAGCACCCTCAGCAGCCGTACCTGAGTTGATAACGGCAATTCGGCAACTTCATCAAGGAAGATGGTACCTTTATCTGCAACCTCGAAATATCCCTTTCTGCTGTCAGTTGCTCCGGTAAACGAGCCTTTCTCGTGCCCGAATAATTCCGAATCAATTGTCCCCTCAGGAATAGCTCCGCAGTTTACTGCAATATAAGGGCCATGTTTTCTGACGCTGTAGCTGTGGATAACCTGGGGAAAAACCTCCTTGCCTGTTCCGCTTTCACCCGTAATAAGTACTGAAAGATCGGTGGGCGCAACCTGGACTGCAATATCAATTGCCCGGTTAAGTCCCTCATAATTACCAATAATGCCAAATCTTTGTTTAATATTTTGAAGATCTTTCATATACTGTTTAACGAATGTGCGAATTTAAGATTTTTTTGAAACATTGGGAAATGCATTTTTCGTAAATTCGCAGAATGAAATGTTACCAATTTGCCGGCATCATACCGGCACGTTATGCCTCAAAAAGATTTCCGGGCAAACCACTTGTCATGATCGGTGACAAAATAATGGTTCAGAGAGTATATGAACAGGTAAGCAGATCCGTCGATATTGTCTTTGTTGCCACCGATGATAAAAGAATTTTTGATGAAGTATTGAAATTCGGAGGTAAAGCCCTGATGACATCTGCGGAACATCCTAGCGGCACTGATCGTTGTGCGGAGGCTGTGGACAAGATAATGGATCAGACAGGAAAAAAGATTGATATCGTAATAAACATACAGGGGGATGAACCTTTTGTCAAACCTGAACAGATAGATCTTCTGAAATCATGTTTTACCGACAGGAATGTGGAAATTGCCACACTTATAAGAAAAACAACACCAGGGGAGGATATTTTTAATCCTAACCAGCCGAAGGTAATACTTGATTCGGCAGGAAATGCAATTTATTTCAGCAGGGCAGCTATTCCGTTTATCAGGGATTATGATCTATCCGAATGGTCAGAGAAATATATTTTCTATAAGCATATCGGCCTCTATGCCTACAGTACAGAGGTGCTGAAAAGAATAACAAAACTGCCGGCCAGCCCTCTTGAAAAGGCTGAATCGCTTGAACAGAACAGATGGCTCGAAAACGGTTTTAAGATCAGGACTGCAGTCACCAAATGGGAAAGTATTGGCATTGATACGCCTGAAGATCTGCAGCGGGCTTTAGAGCACCTTGGTCATTTTAACTGAAAATTTACTAACTTTAGCACAATTTTTGATGTAAATTATAAAACGGTATCTATGAAAAAGAGTTTACTCTTTGTTTTTTTTATCATTTATACCATCAGCCTCCAGGCGCAGAAGGATACCGCTAATTATACATCATCCACTATCCAGAAAAATACTTCTGCTGAAGCTTTAAATGTTAATATCAACATTTATCCGGTACCGGTCAGGGAAAACCGCTTTACCATCAAAAGTGATAAGGAGATCTCCTTTGTAAAGATCACTAATATTATCGGCCAGGATATTTTCAGAGCTCAGTATAATAATCCTCAGACTATTACAAAAATTGTTCTTGATAATCCGAAACGGGGGATGTATCTGGTAACGATCATCTTCAGTGACGATGTGAGAGTTGTGAAAAAAATAATGATTGAACAGTCCGAATAAATATTTATTTTCACGTTTTTGCAGCGGATCCCCGGGGGAATTTTCCGCAGTTTAACATGATTTTCTGTACATTTTAGTTAGTATTTTGATAAACAATACTACTAACGGAATGTTTATTATACAGGGAACGATTAAAGGTCTTGATATTGTTTTATTTTATTAGCCATGGAAGAAGGAAACAGTGTTTTTTCAATCAGGGATCTTGAGAACTTCTCAGGAATAAAAGCGCATACCATAAGGATATGGGAGAAACGGTACCATATACTTGAACCTGACAGAACTGATTCAAACATAAGAACTTACAATGAATCAGAATTAAAGAAAATTCTGAATGTGTCATTTCTTAACAGGAATGGATTGAAAATATCCAAAATTGCACGACTTGATGAGGATGAGCTTACCCAGCAGGTTATGACAGTAAGCAGCAGCAGGGATGATACCGATCAGGATTTCCAGCCGGGAAAAATCCTGATGTCTGCCATACAGTTCAATGAGGAATTATTTAAAGAGGCTCTCTTACCGTATATCAGGAATTTTGGAATTGAAGAAGCTTATTCCAGGTACTTTTATCCTTTACTTGAAAAAGCAAGGATACTCTGGCAGACAGGGAGTCTATCGCGGGCCCAGGAGCAGTTCATCAGGAATATTATCAGGCAGATGATAATTGTTGAAGACAATCTGTTGAAACCTCGTTCCGGTAAAGCCAGATCAACTGTAGCAATGATAAATACTTCAGATGCCCTTTCCGATAATAATTTTCTTTTTTATAAATATGCTCTCAAAAAACGTGGATTTGATGTCATTTTCACCGGAGGGATTCTTCCTGCATCGGAAGTAATAGAAATATATAAGATAAAGCCGTTCGATTATCTTGTTGTTAATTCAAGCGGTTTCGATTTTGCCAAAAAGAAGATCGCATACTTCAATAACCTGGGCAAATCACTGATGATCAAAAAAATAATCTTTACCGATTCTCCGGAAGAGACTGACAGAAAATATTATGATAAGATCATAATCACGAGTGATCCCGCCGGTTTCCTCAGGTTCATTGAAGGTCTGAAATAATTACCTTACCCTGACTATCACAGAATCGGCTATCTGCAAAGCTGTTGTGTGAGTGCTGAATTCGGTGACCATGATTTCAGGATTGTTCAGGGAAAATTCGACCAAAAGCAATTTCTTTTCTAAAATGACTATCGGGAACCCTGAAAAAGTTCATTTATACGTCAT
This sequence comes from uncultured Rikenellaceae bacterium, assembly GCA_964557905.1. Classification (GTDB taxonomy): domain Bacteria; phylum Bacteroidota; class Bacteroidia; order Bacteroidales; family VadinHA17; genus LD21. The sequence continues at coordinate 5,235 of CAZLCF010000141.1, forward strand.
ATGCTTTTAACTTAAAGATTCCTCATTACGCCTCATCCTTCGCTTCGCTGCAGGCTTCGGCTCCATTCGGAATGACAATGTCATTTATTTAAATGGGGAGAGCAGCGGCGATTTGTACGCGCAAATCGCCGCTGCTCTCTCAAGTACCCGATATTTGCCCTGTCATTCCGAGCGCCAGCGAGGAATCTTCTTCATTTTGTCCTCCCACATTCCCCCTGTCATTCCGAGCACCAGCGAGGAATCTCCTAATGTTATTATTGAAATCCGGTATTCATATTTTCTAAATTCCCCTCAGAAGATCAAGAAAATATTTTCTTTCAGAATCGAGGTTTACCGACGGTCTTATGGCAGAAACAAAATCAATCTTTTTAAGAATGGCTTCTGCAAATATTTTTATACTCTCCTGTGAATCGGACCGGATGCGGTGAGAGACAGCTCTGGTAATTTTGGCAATTTCTTTCCATAATTCAATTGTATCATTATCAAAATAACAATCTGAAAATGCATTCCATATATATTCCACTGCCGCTTCTGAAGGATGAAGCATATCATTATCATAGAAGCGGTAATCACGCAGGTCATCCATAACAAGCTCATAAGCAGGGAAATAGCGGGGTCCGGATGGATGATCAAGGAGTTTTTCAACAGCCAGGAAGAGGATTGACTTGCTCACCTGGTTTCCATGGGGACCGTCTTTCCAGTGGCGGACCGGGCTTATCGTAAAGACAACTTTAAGTTGAGGAAACATTGACTGGAGCCTGTCTAACTGCCTTGCCCATATATTTACAATATCATCAACAGTCAGTAATTCATGTGTAAACTGAGCTGCAGGCAGTTTATGGCAATTTGAAACAATCTTGCCTGATGTTTTCCATCTGTAAACCCTGGCAGTGCCAAAAGTGATAAAAAGGAAACGGGCTCCCGAAATAAATTCCTTTGCTTCCCGGGATTGTTTGTTGATGTTACTCAGGATCTTCTGGGGATCAACAGACGAAAAATCGGTATAGTGGTTAAAACTCAGCCAGGTACCATTATTATTATATAGATCTTCTTCAGTGTATTTCTTTCCGTCATTGATTGTATCGAGCGTAATGCCAACTGATACAGGGTTATATACTGTCCCTGATGGATTAATCATTACGGTCAGATGTCCTGTTTCAAACTGCCTTCCTATTGAGGTGGCAAAACATGATCCGATAAACATTACCGGATCATCATAAGTGATCTTTTTTGCTGAAGGAGTTATCTTAAATGTGGTCCTGAGTTCCATTTATTTTATAAAATCAAATAAGCTTTTTGTTGATCCAGCTTAATATGTAATCAAAAACTTCTTTCTTAAATGGCTCATTATGCAGCTCATGGTATCCCCCATTCCATATTTTTAATTCTGCCATTCCTGTTTTTCCGGCAAATTCAATGCTCCCTTCAGGTGAACATATCATATCATTACTACCATGTACAAGAAGGAGGGGTAATTTTAATTCCGAAGCATGTGATAAAGAATAATTTGAGAAGCTCATGAGTGCATGAAAAAGACTTACTGAAATATTATCATGAACCAGAGGATCATTTATATATTTTTCAATGATTTCTCTGTCGTGTGACAGATACTCAACAGGTAGTCCAGATGGTTGAATGAGTCCAGGAAAAATGTTTTTCATTATAGCTGCAAGCATCAATTTTGCTTTGCCGGATTCAAATGCAAGACGAAGTGTTGGTGATGTAACGATCGCACCTTTTATTTCGGGATTTCTTTTCAGCAGGTAATTAAGCACAATCCCACCGCCAAAGCTATGCCCGTATAAAAAGACAGGCATTCCGGGAAAGGTTTTATTAGATTCATCCATCATAACATCAATCATTTCCATGAGAAGCTCCCCATCCCTGACATGACCTCTTTTCCCATCTGACCGGCCATGACCGGGAAGATCCACACCGGTGAATCCTATATTATTTCCGTTGAATAATTCAGCCCAGTGATCGTAGCGCTGAATATGTTCTACATGCCCGTGGACCATTATTATTAAAGCACGCAATTTTTCACCAGGGCTTTTTATGATGCCTTTAAGAACTTGTCCGTTACTCAGTATGATGTTGTAATCCATAGCTTTTTTCTTTAAAAATACGAAAGTTGATTAAATAAATCATCCATGGAAAATGATTTTCATCTGATAAAAAGTCAATTTATAAATAATTTATAATTATAGTCAGAAAGCATATATAATAGCCTCATTTTCTGCTTATTTCAAATTTAATCTTTTTAGAACAGAATTAGAATATAGGGATATTAAGATATTAAGATTTGCATATCTTTTATTATGTGTATAAATTTGTCTCAACATTTAAAAACCAGGAGCTATGACAGCATTTGAATTCAACAGTAGTCTTATCGGATTGAAGCCCAATCTTCAAAGGTTTGCCATGAGTCTTACTTCTGATCGCGATACAGCGCTGGATCTTGTTCAGGACACATATTTAAAAGCAATCACACACAAGGACAAATTTGTTGATTACACTAATCTCAAAGCCTGGGTTTTTACAATTATGAAGAACACTTTCATAAATAATTACA
>CAZLCF010000142.1:0-6530 GCA_964557905.1 uncultured Rikenellaceae bacterium
ATGAATCAGTGACTAACCTTCTTTGGATCTTCATGTACTCACCCCCTTAATCCCCTTCTGCTAAAGCAAAGAAGGGGAAATTATTGAATTACAATAACTTAGGCCCCCTTCCCTGCGCAAGCAGGGAAGGGGGTTGGGGGAAGGGTACATGTAATTCAGGAAGGTTCCTCACTCAAAACTTATTCCGAGTTCTTTAGATATCACAACCAGGTCTTCCCTGATAGCCGGAACCAGGCTTATCCCTTCTCTTCTTATTCTCTCCTCGGCTTCTCTTTCAGGGTCTCCCGGTATCAAAACGCAGTCCTGTCCTTCAATTGGTCTGGCTGACCTGAATGTCTCAATCCATTCATCCATTTTTGCCCTGAACTGATCTGCCGGTTGAAATGCATCAATCCGCATCGCACCGAAAAAATGACCTGTGCCTTCACCGGTTTTTTTATCAAGAACAGGCAGGTAAGCTACACTCGGAGGTACAAAAGGTCCGAAATTAGCTCCGCTGAATACCGCGGAAAAGATATCAACGATTCCGGAAAGACAGTATCCCTTATGACTCCCGTGAAGCCTGTCACCACCGAGAGTGAGCATTGAACCGCCTGATTTCAGAATGGATGGATCGTCAGATGGTTTCCCGGTTTTATCCTGGACAAATCCTAAAGGCACCCTTTCACCCTTCTTCTCGGCAACAGCCAGCTTGCCCCTGGCTATCGGTGTTGTGGCAAAATCAGCAACAAAAGGAGGTTGTTTTAACGCCGGTATTGCTACAGCTATTGGATTTGTTCCCATCATTCTGCTTATCGAAAAAGTAGGCGCTACAAGAGGATTGGCATTTGTAAGGCATATTCCGATCATATCGTGTTCAAGTGCCATCATAGAATAGAAACCTGCGATACCGAAATGATTTGAATTACGAGTTGCCACCCATCCTGTGCCTGCCTTATCAGCTTTTTTTATTGCTATCTCCATAGATCTTCTGGCAGCCACCATACCTACAGCCCTGTCACCATCAACAACGGCAGTGCTCGGCGATTCATGCACCACCCTGACATTCGGTTTCACATTTACCCTTCCCGCTTTCCAGAGTTGGTAATAGTCTTTGATCCTTATCATTCCATGTGATGGATGACCTCTTGCTTCTGCTGCCATGAATACCTCTGCGATAACCTTTGAATCATTTTCACAGCATCCCATTTTCATGAAAACGCTCTTCGTAAAATCAAAGAGATGGTTGTAAGTGTACATATATTTAAAATTGCTAATCGTAAATTTAATGGCTTCAGGCAACAGGCGTCAGGTATCTATGCCGTTGTACCATTGTGCCATTACGCCGTTACACCTTCCGATTACTGAAATATACATCCGCCTGCTGGGTCGGAGTGATAACCAGGTCGTTAATACAAACATGGGACGGCAGCGTGGCACAGAAATAGATCACTTCAGCAATGTCCTCTGCAGTCAGGGCATCGATCCCCTTATAGACTTCTTTGGCTTTATCAGCATCTCCTTTGAAACGGACCAGTGAGAATTCAGTTTCAGCCATTCCCGGTGCTATCTGTGTAACCCTTATATTATGCTTCAGCAGATCAATTCTCATCGATTTTGTAAGAGAATCCACTGCTGATTTTGTGGCACAGTATACATTTCCGCCTTCGTAAGCAGCCTTTCCTGCTATCGATCCTATATTAAAAATGTGTCCTTTTCTCCGTGCAACCATCAGAGGAGCGACTGCTCTTGTAACGTATAATAAGCCTTTAATATTTGTATCAATCATTCTTTCCCAGTCATCTATTATACCGGCATCAATACGTTCCAGTCCTACTGCCAGTCCGGCATTATTGACAAGAATATCAATCTTCTTCCAGTCCTCTGGCAGCTTCTCAATTGCTGATGCGACCTCATCACTTTTCCTTACATCGAAATTCAGGGACAGCACTTTAATTTTGCCGGCGGAAACAAGCTCTTTCTCAAGTTCTGCCAGTCGTCCCTTTCTCCTTCCTGTAATAATAATGTCATATCCGTTACTGGCGAATTTTTTTGCCGTTGCCAAGCCAAAACCAGCTGTTGCGCCTGTTATCATTATAATTTTACTCATGGATTTTTCTTTAATATATTCCTGTAAAAATAGAAATATTTTGAATCTTTACCTTTTATTTTTTCTATGGGGAAAAATCAGGAATTTATGAGTCATGATACAAAAACCTCCATTGGATCAATGTTCGATGACATAGCTTTCAGGTATGATTTTCTGAATCATCTGTTGTCTTTTGGAATCGATCGCTTCTGGAGAAGAAAAGCAATCACGGTCATTTCTGAGACACATAAAAATCCCAGTATCCTTGATGTCGCAACCGGAACAGGCGAGCTTGCTATTGCTGCAATGAAACTTGATCCGGTGCATATAACCGGCATAGACATCTCCCGAAAAATGCTTGAATCAGGCAGGAAAAAGATAAAGGAAAGAGGACTCACCGGTAAAATTGACCTGATACCGGGAGATTCTGAAAACATTCCTTTCAATGATAATAGTTTTGACGTAGCAATGGTGGCATTTGGCGTCAGGAATTTTTCTGACCGTGTTAAAGGGCTTTCAGAAATGAACCGGGTATTAAACGGCAATGGGATGGTAATGGTACTGGAATTCTCAAAGCCGGAACGATTCCCGTTCAAACACATGTATAATTTCTATTTCAGGGTATTGCTTCCGGTTATCGGGAGATTATTTTCAAAGAACAGGATTGCCTACAGCTATCTTCCGGATTCGGTAATGCAATTTCCAGATAATGAGCAGTTTATGGGATTACTGAAAAGGGCCGGCTTCTCCGGTGTCCGCCAGAAAAAGCTGACCGGTGGTGTTGCTTGCATCTATACCGGTTTCAAATCGCAAAAGCAATAATTATATTTTAAAGCAGTTTATTATCTTGTACCCTTGAAAAATCATGGCTGAAAGCTTGAAAAACAGTATCCTGTATATATCATTTTCACTTCTGCTTCTGCTGATCCCATTCACAGTGTCGGGACAAAAGGAGAAGCCTATGAACAGATCGTGGTATGATGAAAAGCTACTTCATTTCGGTTTCAGCCTTGGCTTCAACACCATGGATTTCAATATCACACCCTCTCAGGAATATCTGGAGACTGATTCTATCTATCCTGAAGTCAGCAGGCTCAATCCCGGAATAAACATCCAGATCGTAACTGACCTTCATCCTTCCAAATATATTGATATCAGATTCCTTCCTGGAGTATCATTCGGCCAGAGAAATGTGCGGTATTATAAAAATCAGGTTCTCTATAATCAGCAGCAGAGGCTCGAATCATCCTTCATGGAGTTCCCATTGCTGTTCAAATATAAGGGTGACAGATTAAATAATGTACGTCCCTATGTAATCGGCGGATTGAATTACCGTTATGACCTGGCAGGGAAAAAGGAGTTTGATGAAGAAAGACCGGTATATATAAGGCTTAAAAGATCTGATCTGTATTTTGAAACAGGTGCCGGACTCGATTTTTACCTCATGTATTTTAAATTATCAGTGGAGCTGAAAATGTCAAACGGTATCCGCAATATTCTGGTTGATGATGCAGCCCCGGGCCACCAGCAATTTCGTAATGCGATTGACAGGATGAAGTCACAGATATGGGTCCTTGCCTTTCATTTTGAATAGAAATGCCCGAACAGGTTCATCTCAGTCTTAATCCGGAAGAAGCAGCCGACGAAAAGATCATTCGTAAGATTGCGGGTAGTCTTTTAAAAATTGATCCGGCAGGTATTGCTGCTGTCAGGATTATTAAACGGTCTGTTGACGCCAGACAAAAGAATATAATTGTAAATCTGTTCGTTGAAGTTTTTTCAGAGAGTGAATCTGCGATCCCGGAATTGGTCCCTTTTGAACCAAAAAATGTCTCAAAACAGGAAGAAGTAATAATAGTCGGCGCAGGACCGGCAGGTTTATTTGCGGCATTGCGACTGATTGAACTTGGTATGCGACCGTTGATTTTTGAAAGGGGCAAAGATGTATCGGCACGTAAAATTGATATAGCCAGGATCAGCAGGGAACAAATTGTTGATCCGGACAGTAATTATTGTTTCGGGGAAGGCGGAGCGGGAACCTATTCAGACGGTAAACTGTACACTCGTTCTAAAAAAAGAGGCGAGAACACGCGGGTACTCGAACTTCTCTGCCTGCACGGGGCAAAGGACAATATCCTGTATGAAGCTCATCCTCACCTGGGTACAGATAAGCTCCCCGGGATAATAAGGAAGATAAGAAAATCCATAACTGATGCAGGTGGTCAATTCTTTCTTGAAAGAAAAGTGACCGACATCCTTGTTGAAGGCAACAGGATAAAAGGTGTCATTGCATCAGGAAATGAAAAATTCCTTTCATCAAATGTTGTTCTCGCAACCGGACATTCTGCAAGGGATATACTCGATATTTGCAGGATGCGTGGCGTGAAGCTTGAGATAAAACCGTTCGCAATAGGTATAAGAGTGGAACACCCTCAGGAACTGATCGATCGCATGCAATATCATGGTCATCCGCGGGGTCAGTTTCTTCCGGCAGCCTCTTATAATATTGCCAGGCAGGTGGACGGGAGGGGAGTTTATTCGTTTTGTATGTGTCCGGGCGGATTTATTGTACCATCTGCAACAGCACAGGAGGAAGTGGTTGTCAACGGGATGTCACCCTCACAACGCAATTCAACCTGGGCAAACTCAGGAATTGTGGTCGAAATACGACCTGAAGATCTCCTGAAATTCAACCGGTACAATGAACTGGCCGGACTAGAATTCCAGAAAGAGATTGAAAAAGAAGCATGGATAAATGGGGGACAAACACAAAGAGCCCCTGCACAACGGCTGGTCGACTTTGTCTCATTCAGATCATCATCGTCATTGCCTCAGGTTTCTTATTTCCCTGGTGTCACACCTTCACCCCTTCATGAATGGTTGCCTTCCATAATAGGACAAAGGCTTAGGGAGGGATTCAGACTCTTCGGATCAGCAATGAAGGGATATCTTACAAATGAGGCAGTTATACTTGGGGTGGAATCACGAACCTCATCAACGGTCAGGATCCCGCGTAACCCGGAAACCATGGAACATACCCAAATCTCAGGACTCTATCCGTGCGGTGAAGGTTCAGGTTATGCCGGGGGGATCGTTTCATCGGCAGTTGACGGGATTAGGGCTGCTGAAGCTATAAGAAAAACAAGTTGAGATGGCAGAATCATTCATTCTGGGATTAAGCAGCGGTTCAGCCTGCCTTGTTACATGTGGTATGGTCATGTTCCCGTATCTTATGGCTGAATCAGCCGGTATCAGGAGAATTGCAGCGGATCTCTCCGTTTTCCTTCTTACAAGGTTCCTGATTTACTTCATTCTTGCGACTCTTGCATATTATTTTGGCCAGGTAATATTTTCATCGCGGATTGTCAGGAGTTATCTTCCGGGAATATTATACATGGCATTTGCGGTTATGCTGGTCTGGTACAGCTTAGGCCGCAACCGAAAAAAGGAATGTCCTGCCAGGATAGTAACTACAGTAGATAATAATAAGCTTGTTCCGTTTCTCCTTGGGATAGTAAACAGTCTTGGTTTTTGTCCTGCACTTCTTATAATACTTACAAGCGGTGCAGTGCAGGATTCCCTGCTTAATAGTTATTTGTCATTTCTCGCTTTTTTCGCCGGTACATCACTCTGGTTCCTGCCCTTGCCATTTGCAGGCACGCTCAGAAAAAAACAGATAATCCAAACTGTGGGGATTCTTGCAACGGGTCTAGCCGGAATAATTTTTTTTATAAAGGGTACTATAACCCTGGTCGGAGGAATAATTAATGGATAATACTCTCAAATAAGTAACAATATGAACAAATCATTTGGAAAATCCCTCCTTTACACCCTGCCAATGTTTCTGATAACATTTGTCTTCATTACGGGAGGCAGACCTGATTTTTCTGATCCGGCGGCAGGGCTGGCAGCCTTGATTACATTTGTTGGAATGAATGTTCTGTATTTCCTGATGCATTATACCGGAAAAACAGACAAATTCAGGGCGATACTCTTCATAATCTTTGCACTGGCACTCTCTTATACGCTGATCAGCAATATGGTCGTGACCAGGAATACCATGTCATTTTCACAGGCTGATATTATCGAGTGTAAGATTCCTTTCTGTCACCTGGTCATTCCAATGATGATAATTCCGGCAGTTTTTACTAACTCAATTATTTTCCCCGGTTCAATTATCGGAGGATTTTCAGACATTTCAGCCATGGTTGTTCTCTGGCTTGTTGCGACAATTGTTCTTGGCAGGGGTTTCTGCAGTTGGGGATGTTTTTATGGCGGCTGGGATGACGGCTTTTCCCGGATCAGGAAGAAAGCAGTGATCAGGAAGATTAGTGACACCTGGAAATGGATGCCTTTTGCTGTACTTCTCATGATTTCGTTGACTGCCGCGCTCACTCTCATTCCAACGTATTGCGACTGGATCTGCCCGTTTAAAGCGGTGACTGAATTTGAGCAGGTCACA
>CAZLCF010000142.1:6630-7722 GCA_964557905.1 uncultured Rikenellaceae bacterium
ATTGACTGGCGGGGTGAAATTCCCGGAGAAATTGATGATACCATTGATTTTGATCTTGACAATGCCCCTGATTTTGTCATAAGGATAAATGCAAAAACATCAGATACTCAACTTGATCCTATGAATCAATATGTTACGGGTCTAGATATTTCGACGCCAACCTCATACGGCTGGGCCGCAAGAATAAAACTGAAAAGACAATAAGTCATCTGAAAATTGAACGCTAAACGCTGAACGCTACAATTGCCTTCCCTTGCTTCTTGTAAATTCTGAAAAAATCACAGAAGCCGCCATGCTTACGTTGAGAGAATCAATGCCTGATGTCTCTTCACTTATTTTTGGGATCATGATTTTATCAGTGATGTAAGGGAGAAGTTCTTCTGAAATGCCCTTTGATTCGTTACCTAAAAGAATGATCCCGTAATTACCAAGCCGATGGGAATAGATTGATTCCCCATTAACAAGAGCCCCGAAGATTTTAATTTTGTTCTCATAAGCTGATTCCAGGAATTTATGCAGGTCCGTATAAAACACATTAACATGAAGGATGGCTCCCATGCTTGACTGGATCACCTTGGGATTATAGACGTCAACACAATTTTCTGAACAATAGATATTCCTGATGCCAAACCACGCGGCGGCCCTGATTATGGTTCCCAGATTCCCCGGATCCTGCACACAGTCAAGAGCCACAGACAATTCTTTCCTCAGGCTGTCCGTATCCATTTTAATATCCGGCATTTCAATCACAGCCAAAGCATTATGAGGAGTTTTCAGTGAACTGATCTTTTTCAGATCGTCATAGCTTGCCGGAATAATCTCTCCGACACCCTGCTTATGGAACAGTGAAAGTGAGTTCAGAAATTCAGGTTTGGCAACCAGGATCCTTACCGGAATATCAGCCGAAAGGAATTCTTTTACCAGCTTGTCGCCTTCTATGACATAAAGTTTTTCCTCTTCCCTTGACTTTTTTTTCTGGAGAGATATGATGAAGTTCATCTTGCTTTTACTGACCATAATTAGGAGGTTTTATACTGATTAGTATTTATTATTATTGATATATTTGTGTGACTTTCTTTGCTACAAAATTTG
>CAZLCF010000143.1:0-7717 GCA_964557905.1 uncultured Rikenellaceae bacterium
CTGAAAAAGACGGGCATACCCATACTTTTGAGCTTGTGAGGCAAATAGTCAATATGAATAACGGTAAATATCTTGAAGAATCTCTTGAAGATACAACTTCTACAAATTTCTGTGTAGGTGTTGCCGGCTACCCTGAGAAGCATGTTGAAGCGCCCAATATACAAACTGACATGGAAAACCTGAAGCATAAGGTTGAATCGGGGGCCAGCTACATTGTAACCCAGATGTTTTTCGATAACAGTAAATTTTTCAGGTTCAGGGATGAATGCAAAAAGCTTGGCATCAACGTTCCTGTAATTGCCGGGCTAAAGCCAATATCAGCACTTAATGATATCAAACTGCTGCCGCAGACTTTTCATATTGATGTACCAGGGGACCTTGTTTCGGCAATAAAAAAATGTATAACTGATAAAGAAGCCAGGGAAGTTGGGATAGAATGGGCAACTATGCAATCGAGGGAGCTAATAAGAGAGGGCGTTCCCGGGATACATTATTATACTCTTGGCCGGTCGGATAATGTTGCCAGGATTGTCAAGGCAGCATTTTAAATGCTTTTTTTATCTTATCTACATAATCCAGCTTTTCCCAGGTAAAGAATTCAACCTTTTTCATCCATGCTTTTTTCCCGTTGCCATTGATGATTTTCGGCTTGCTTCCGTGGACCTCATAAAAGACTTCCACATTTTTGAAAAAAGGATCACGGCCGAAATGTCCGTATGAAGCTGTGGGTGAAAACACAGGATTTTTCAATCCGAGCCTTTTAATGATAGCATAGGGACGCATATCAAAAAGTTTGCTGATCTTCCCGGCTATTTCTCCGTCATGCAATACCTTTCCCTTTTCATTTGTTACATGAGCTGTTCCGAATGTATTTAAATATAGGCCAACAGGTTGTGCAATGCCAATGGCATAAGCTACCTGTATAAGTGCCTGGTCACAAACACCTGCCGCAACGAGATTCTTGGCGATATGGCGCACTGCATAAGCGGCTGATCTGTCTACTTTTGAAGAATCTTTCCCGGAGAAGGCACCGCCTCCATGGGCTCCATGTCCTCCGTAAGTATCAATAATTATTTTACGACCGGTAAGTCCTGTATCTCCGTGAGGACCGCCGATAACAAATTTACCTGTAGGATTTACTAGAAGATTCATATCTGCCTTAAACATCTTCTGGATCCTTGGAGGAAGTGATTTCTTAACTCTTGGAATAAGTATTGCCTCCAGATCTTCCCTTATTTTTTTCTGCATTGTTTTCTCGGCATTTTTTTCCGCAGCACGTGATTTGTTTTTTGAAAGAACAAATTCATCATGTTGTGTGCTGATGACAATTGTATCGATCCTTAGCGGCTTGTTGTTATCGTCATATTCTATGGTAACCTGTGATTTGGAATCGGGTCTGAGGTATTTCATCTGCCTGCCTTCGCGTCTTATTGCTGCAAGCTCCTGGAGAAGTGTATGTGCCAGTTCAATGCTGAGCGGCATATAATTATCCATCTCCCGGCACGCATAGCCAAACATCATGCCCTGATCACCGGCTCCCTGCTCTTCGGGTTTTTCACGTATGACTCCCTGGCGGATATCCGATGATTGCTCATGAATTGTTGAGATCACACCGCATGAGTCGCAATCGAAACGGTACTCTGCTTTTGTGTAACCTATGTTGCGGATCACCCTGCGGGCAGTCTCCTGAACATCAACCCATCCTGAAGTCTGAACTTCTCCTCCGCAGACAACCAGCCCGGTTGTGACAAATGTTTCGCATGCTACCTTTGAGTCGGGATCCCATTTGAGGAATTCATCAAGCAATGCATCTGAAATCTGATCGGCTACCTTATCGGGGTGCCCCTCTGAAACTGATTCTGAAGTAAAAAAATATCCCATAGCAAATAATTAAGTTTAGAGTGACTTAAGTACTTAAAGTACTTAGAGTTACTATATAATTCTATCTTTTTAAATACAAACTTTAAGTACTCAAAACTTTAGCTCACTTTAAGTACTTCAACAACTGATGGGAAGAATGGTTGATTGAAAAAAGGAATTTCCAGCATTTTAGCATTTTTTCCCGTGGTTGCAATCAGCGCAAATCTTTCCACCAGATAATTACGACACAAAGCAAATAAAAAAATCCGTAAAATAAAAATATTAACCGCCTGTCAGGTGCCGGAATATCTCTTCGAGGTTACTTTCTTCCTTTTGAAGAGAAAGAACCGTCAGGTTATTTTTCACGGCGAATGCAAATAAATCCGGACGGAGATCCTCTTCTCCTTCAGCTTCAATAAGCCACAGACATTGTCTGACCTGATGGACCTTAACAACATTCCTGAGCTTTTTTAAAGCCTGATCATCAGGTTCCTTATCGAATTCGACATGAACGATCTGCCGCTGACGTTTTATTATTGAATATATATCGCTTTTTTTCTCATCGATAACTATAACGCCCTTATCAATAATAATGACTCTGTCACAAATTGCCTCAACCTCCTGCATGATATGTGTTGAGAGCAGGATTGTCTTTTCCCTGCCGGCCTCTTTGATCAGGTTCCGGATCTCAATGATCTGATTTGGATCGAGGCCGCTTGTTGCCTCATCAAGTATCAATACACCGGGATCATGGATAAGCGCCTGGGCAAGACCCACCCTCTGTCTGTATCCTTTTGAAAGGGATCCGATCCTTTTTTTCTGTTCGGGAGCCAGACCGGTAGCTTCTATTACATTGTCAATCTGTTTTTTAACTGAATTACCCGATTTATAGATGGAAGCGACAAATCCCAGATATTCCCTTACATACATTTCTGGATACAACGGATTGTTTTCAGGAAGATAACCTATACTTTTTTTTATTTCAGGATTATTGTCAGAGATTCCGATGCCATTAACAAACACAGAACCGGATGTAGCAGGAATGAATCCGGTAATTATTCTCATCATAGTTGATTTTCCGGCTCCGTTAGGGCCAAGGAAAGCAACTATCTCTCCTGTTTTTACTTCAAAGGAGACATTGTCGAGTGCTTTCTGCTGGCCATAAAGCCTGGTAACTTCCTGAACTACAATTGACATGATTAAACAATTCTTTAATCAATCAGGATGCTAAGATACATTATGTGTATTTCTTTAACAAGTTGAGGCTTTTGTAAATAGCCCTTCATTTATTAATTTTGAATAATACCAGTATAATCCGGCAATATGAATGACCAGCCAGCAATGATTGTTGTAGTTGTAACTTATGTTACACTTTTGATTCTCTGGGGCATTTACCAGGGAAGGAAAGTCAAAACAGGTAATGATTTCGCAATTGCAGGAAGGAAGCTGCCTGGCTGGGCTGCCGCTCTTTCAGAGAGGGCCACCGGGGAATCTTCTTGGGCACTGCTGGGATTGCCCGGAGCGGCATATGCAATGGGACTTACAGAAATATGGACAGCTGCCGGCTGTGTGGCAGGTATTGTCACTGCATGGGCACTCCTTGCATGGAGACTCAGGGATGAGGCTGAAAAATATAATGTATCGACATTTACTGAATACCTGGAAATAAAGCACGGAGAAACAGGAAGAACTCTCAGGATAATTTCAAGCCTGGCAATTGTATTTTTTTTCTTTTTCTATGTCGGCGCTCAGTTTCTTGGCGGAGGAAAAACCCTTCATACATTATTCGGACTTAAACCCGATATCGGAGGGATCATAACTGCTGCAGTAATCATACCTTATACGGTCTATGGCGGATTCAGAAGCGTGGTATATACTGATGTGGTTCAGGCGATCCTGATGATAATAACACTTATTGTCGGACCAATTGCGGGTATCATATATATCATCCATACTCCGGACTTATATGCTTCAGGGATCACAGAGGCGCTGGTAAAATCGGGCGATACCTATACATCACTGACCGGTGCTGCAAAAGGATTCGGTGCGGGCCTTCTGATAACAGGAGGATTCAGCTGGTTTTTCGGATATCTTGGCGGCCAGCCTCAGTTAAGTGTCAGGTTTATGGCAATAAGTGATTCAAAGCAGGCAAAAAAAGCACGGAATATAGGTATTGCGTGGACAATATTTGCTTATCTGGGAGCTCTTATGATCGGCTGGATCGGTATAGCGATCTTCGGTCCTGCAGGACTTACCGATCCGGAGTATGTGATGCCCAGTGTAATGCTCAGGCTTTTCCCTCCTGCAATTGCAGCTCTGCTTATTACAGGCGCTATTGCAGCAATGATCTCTACAGCGGATTCATTGCTGATCCTTTCAGCAACAGAGCTTTCCGGCAGCATCCTGAAAAAGAAAGACAGCGATCAGAAAGATCAGTCACCGGCCAGAATATTAAGGAGGCACAGGATAACTACTGCCCTGATAGCTGTGATCGCATTGATCCTTTCGTATATCTCTCCGTCAAAGCTTATCTTCACCATAGTAAGTTATGTCTGGGCAGGAATAGGGTGCACATTTTCAGTGGTCATTCTTTTCACATTATTCTGGAAACGGTTTCATGGAAGAGCCGCAGTTATCACAGTTATTTCAGGCTTGCTGTTTACAATATTCTGGATAAGCGGGGGCTTTGAACAGCACTATAAAGTCACAAAGTCAAAAACAGAATTTCTTGTAAATCAGAACATTATTGATAATAATGAAAAAGACAAGCTTCTGATCCTCGAAGATCAGAGATTTGTTAACTCATCTAAATTTGAAGCAGCTGTAAAAACCAGCTTTGAAATGTCCCCGGAGGATAAAAATCTTCAGATAATTACCTCGGCATTTACGGAAAAAGGAGTACCGGCTAGACTTACAACATTTATTTTCTCACTGATTGTGGCTGTTTTCTCAACTTACCTGATCCCTGCTGCTAAAACAAGCAAAAAAATCTAAAAAAAACTTGCATTTGTCAAAATAATATATTAATATTGTACTATATGTATAGTACATTAGTGTTATATAACTATGATTAAATTTGTATTAGATCCAAAAGCCGGTATTCCGTTTTACCGTCAGATAATTGACCAGATAAAATTCGGAATAGCCTCGGGAAATCTTAAAGCCGGTGAACAGCTGCCCACTGTCCGTGCCCTGGCAGTTGAACTAAAGATTAATCTGAATACTGTAACCAAAGCTTATAAAGAGCTCGAGATTCAGAATATTCTTGAAACTCAGCAGGGAACAGGCACATTCATAGGCAAAACAGAGATCACTATCCCGACAAAAGAGAAAAGTAAAAAATTGCAGAATATCTGTAACGAATTTCTGACTATTGCTTTCAGCTATGGTTTTTCGATTGACGAAATTACAACTGAACTACAAAAACATAATGAAAAATGAAAACTACAGAAACCTCCTCTTCTTCTAATTCTGTTGCGTTAACAGTGACAATAATTCTTCTCGCTGTTTCAATAGGATTGTATCTGCTCAAGGTAACCGGAATACCGGTTATGGTAGTTCTGATTATTCTCTCTTTACTGATTGGAAGTTCAATTAAAATTGCAGATCAGTGGGAGAAAGCTGTCATACTGAGAATGGGAAAATACAGCGGATTAAAAGGCCCCGGGTTGTTTTTCATCATTCCTATTCTTGACCAGATAAGCACTTACATTGATCAGCGTGTGAGAGTGACTGAGTTCCGGGCGGAACAGACTCTGACAAAAGATACGGTTCCGGTAAACGTGGATGCTGTTGTTTACTGGACTGTATGGGATGTAGAAAAAGCAGCTCTTGAAGTGCAGGAATATGTCAGGGCAATATCATATATTGCACAGACTGACCTTCGGGATATAATAGGTAAGCATGAACTGGCTGATCTTCTCCAGGAAAGGGAAAAGATCGCCGAGGACCTTCAAAAAACCCTGGATGCAAACACAAATCCCTGGGGAATAACCTGTCAGACCGTAGGAATCAGGGATATTATTATCCCACAGGCGCTTGCAGATGCCATGAGCAAACAGGCACAGGCTGAAAGAGAAAGAAAAGCAAGAGTTATCCTTGGAACTGCAGAAACAGAAATAGCCGAAAAATTTGCCAAGGCCAGCGAGCAATACGCTAATAATCCTATAGCGCTCCATTTACGCGGGATGAATATGCTTTATGAGGGACTGAAGGAAAAAGGCTCAATGGTCATTGTTCCGAGTTCTGCACTGGACTCAATGAATCTTGGTGTTATTGGCGGACTTGTTTCGCTTGCCAAGGATAACGAACCAAAAAAGAAACTTCCCCCGGAAGATAAATAATGCAATAAACGAAAAATCCGGGTCATCCCGGATTTTTTATTAATCACCCCAGCCTCCCATAAATTGACCTGACTTGGCAAAAGAGGATTTTGGATTTACACAACATACAGGTATTTTGGAGCTGTTGGCAATAATGTATTGTTCCGAGGCTCCTACCATATAATCAGCAAATGTAATGTTCTTGGTCGTAACAATAAGGATCAGGTCGGCATTGATCCTCTGGGCAAAATCAAGAGTCTGCTGGGCAAAATTGCCTTTGGGAATCTCATGGATCTCATATTCTATATTATTCTGAATGAGATACCTGATTGCAAAATTGAGGTTGATCTTTGTTTTTTTGATCAGGCTTTGATCTGTGCCAGTAGTGACAATAATATGAATTTTCGAGTCAAAAAACTTACCCATATAAATTGCCATTTTAGTTTTCTCCTTGTTCTCCCTCCTGAAATCAACGGGGAAAACTATATTATGATACCTCTCCTGGTCCAACGGCGGATCCTGAATAACTATAAACGGTACTTTTGATTTCACGATAACTTTCAGGGCCCAGCTGCCGGTAAGCTTCTGCATTCCTTTCATACCGTGCGTACCCATTACAACCAGGCTCGCATCCTTTTCATTTACAAAATCAGCAATTGCAGTGAAAATGCTTCCTTTGGAAATTTCAGCACCAATCGGCATATAGTATTTCTTACTGTTCTCTTCAGCGACGTGTTGAAGGAGCACTTTCTTTTCTCCTTCCACATTAGGCTTAATGCCCTTATCAACAATATGAAGAAGACAAACTTCATTTTTTACCATGCGGCTTATTTTGACAGCATGTGCAAGTGCATGTTCTGCAACAGGAGTAAAATCCCATGGTACAACTATAATCTTCTTACTCTCTTCCATGATTGATATAAATTTTCAAATTATACTCAAAGTTATTCAGATTTTACCAATTTTCAAACCATTTGGTGAAGTCCGGCACTTGTTTTATGATTTAAACTCTTTAAATGATGAAATATTTCAGCACCGGTGAAATAATATGAAAAAGAGGCCTCTGTTGCACAAAAATAGTGCCATTCTGAAAGGGAAAATGTTATAATAGCTGTTTTCATGTTGGATTACACACCTTAAATGGAGGTTTGCGACTAACAATTTATTATTTTTGGGTAGCCATATTTTTATTTTAATGAAACAAACAAAGATTAAGAAATTGTTATCCGCACACAAAACAGGAGAAGATGTACTGGTGAAAGGGTGGGTAAGAACAAAACGGGGAAATAAGAACATCGCGTTTATTGCTCTTAATGACGGATCTACTATCCAGAACATACAGGTAGTAGCTGACATATCGCTGTTTGATGAGAACCTGTTAAAGGAAATCACTACCGGAGCCTGTCTTGCTATTACCGGCAAGCTTGTTGAATCACAGGGCCAGGGCCAGAATGTGGAGATCGCGGCAGCTTCAATAGAGCTTTATGGGAAATGTGATGCTGAGACATATCCGCTTCAGAAAAAAGGACATTCAA
>CAZLCF010000144.1:0-7705 GCA_964557905.1 uncultured Rikenellaceae bacterium
AGCTGGATCGTTATAAGACTCATTTTATTGAGCTTGTCATTGATAAATTCAGGGTAGGGGACATTACTGATAAAAGATTGATGGATTCTGTTCAGATGTCGCTCGATCAGGGAGATGGAGTAATGATGGTACTGGAAAGCGAAAGCAACGAACCCAGGTTTTTCAGCCGCCATCTTATGTGCCCGGTTACAGGGATTTCATATAATGAACCTGCTCCTCATACCTTCTCCTTTAATTCCCCGCAGGGCGCTTGTCCTCATTGTAACGGACTTGGAGAAATTTCAAGCATTGATGAAAAGAAACTTATCCCCGACGTGAGCCTGAGTATCAGGAAAGGGGGCATTGAACCTCTTGGAAAATACAGGAATGTCTGGATATTCTGGCAGATAGAGGCAATAGCTGAAAAGAACGGATTTACTCTTGACACACCCATAAAGGATATCCCGGAAGAAGCTTTGAACAAGGTGCTCTATGGCTCCGACGAGGTGCTCAAACTATCCAATACACCACTGGGAATGACATCAAACTATTTTCTGACTTTTGAAGGTGTAGTTAATTTCGTTGGCAACCTGGAGGCGATAAATGGAAAGAAGAACGGGACCAGACTGAAAGATCAGTATGTCCAATATGATGTCTGCCCCGAATGCAACGGGACAAGACTTAAAAAAGAGTCGTTATTTTTCAGGATAGCCGGTAAGAATATAGGTGAGATGTCAGCCATGGATATCAGGGAATTATCCCGGTTCCTTACCGGTGTTGAGGAAAAGCTTACGGGAAAGCAGAGGCAGATAGCTGCAGAAATTCTTAAGGAAATAAGGGCAAGACTGGGTTTCCTCCTTGAAGTAGGACTTGACTATCTTTCCCTGAACAGAGGCGCAAGAACCCTTTCAGGAGGAGAAAGCCAGCGGATAAGACTGGCCACACAGATCGGTTATCAGCTCGTGAACGTTCTTTATATACTTGATGAACCAAGCATTGGACTTCACCAGAGGGACAACAGGCGCCTGATACGTGCTTTAAAACAATTAAGGGATTCCGGTAATTCAGTGATTGTGGTTGAACATGACAGGGAAATGATTTTGTCGGCAGATCATATTATAGACATGGGGCCGGGTGCGGGACTTCATGGAGGTCTGGTTGTAGCTCAGGGGAAACCTGATGAAATAAAAAACTGCGAAACTCTCACTTCGGGATTTCTGAATAATAAGAAGAGATTTCATATACCGGAACAGCGCAGGACAGGAAACGGGAAATTTCTGATGATGAAAGGAGCATCCGGGCATAATCTGAATAATGTGGATGTAGTAATACCTCTAGGTACATTTATCTGTGTAACAGGCGTTTCTGGAAGCGGTAAATCTTCCCTGATAAACCAGACACTTCATCCTGCCCTTGCAAGACGTTTCCATAACTCTGGTAAAACTCCTCTGCCTTACAGGGAAATAACCGGGCTTGAACATCTCGATAAAGTGATAGAGGTGAGCCAGTCACCTATCGGCAAAACACCCAGATCCAATCCTGCAACCTATACAGGTGTTTTTACTGATATCAGAAAACTTTTTGAACAGACAACCGAAGCAAAGATCCGCGGATTCGGTGCAGGAAGGTTTTCGTTTAATGTAAAAGGAGGAAGATGTGAAAGTTGCGAAGGTGCCGGTGTGAAAACAATTGAAATGAATTTTCTTCCCGATGTATATGTTCACTGCACTGAATGCAATGGTAAGCGTTACAACCGCGAAACACTTGAAGTAAAATATAAAGGTCAATCTATCAGTGATGTCCTCGACATGACAGTGAACATGGCAGTGGAATTCTTTGCCAACGTTCCGTCGATCTATCATAAGATCAAAACCCTTAAGGATGTCGGACTGGGGTATATTAAGCTGGGACAGCAATCAACAACACTTTCAGGAGGAGAGGCTCAGCGTGTTAAACTTGCTACAGAGCTTGCCCGCCGTGATACCGGTAAAACACTCTATATCCTCGATGAACCGACAACCGGACTCCATTTTGAAGATGTAAGAGTACTGCTCGATGTGCTGAACCGGCTTGTCGATAGGGGAAACACGGTTATTGTAATTGAGCATAATATGGATGTAATAAAAATGACCGATTATATTGTTGACCTTGGTAAAGAAGGCGGTAAGGAAGGGGGCAATATTATTTTTTCAGGTTCACCTGAAAAACTGGCTGATTTTAGCGACAGCTATACGGGAATATTCCTTAAACCAGAGTTGAAGGCATAAGAAATTAATTATATTTGAAATAATAAAAACTTCTTTACCATGGGCAAAAAGGACAAACCTTCACAGATAGAACTGACAAAAGATGCCTTTGAAGAAAAGACATGGCATGAGATACATACCACCGATTCGTGGAGGGTATTCAAAATCATTTCCGAACTTGTTGAAGGTTTTGAAAAGCTTTCCAGGATAGGTCCATGTGTTTCTATTTTCGGATCAGCCAGAACGCACCATAATGACAAGTATTATCGTCTTGCCGAGGATATTGCATTTAAGCTGACTCAGAGGGGTTATGGCATCATTACCGGAGGCGGCCCGGGCATAATGGAGGCAGCAAATAAAGGAGCAAAGAAAGGTAACGGAAAATCAGTGGGCATAAACATTGACCTTCCGTTTGAACAGAGACCGAATTCATATATCGATGCCGATAAACTCATCACTTTCGACCATTTCTTTGTCCGTAAAGTGATGTTCATGAAATATGCCCAGGGATTTATAGTGCTTCCCGGAGGCTTCGGAACATTTGATGAGCTCTTTGAGGCTATCACCCTTATACAGACAAGGAAAATCGGAAAATTTCCGATCATTCTTGTCGGTAAAAAATACTGGAAGGGATTGTTAGACTGGATTAAAGAGGAAATGATGGCCGAAGAGCACAACATCTTCCCTGAAGATCTGAACCTGTTTATAATTGTCGATACCTCAAAGGAGGCTGTGAATGCTATTGTAAAGTTCTATTCTAGATACCTCCTCAGCCCGAACTTCTAATAATTATTTTTTTCTTACGCGGTCTAGCTCTCTCTCTGCGTCTTTACGCTTGATTGTCTGACGCTTGTCGTATTCCTTCCTGCCTTTCGAAATTGCTATTTCCGCTTTGGCAAGCCCCCTTTCATTAATGAAGACTTTGGTGACGATTATGGTCAGCCCTGTTTCCTTTATTTTCCTGTCAATTCTTTTCAGTTCACGTGCAGTAAGAAGAAGCTTGCGCTCCCTGAGCGGATCATGATTATTAAGGTTGCCCCACCAGTATTCGGCAATATGCATACCCTTAATATAAAGCTCTCCATCCCTGAAGAGGCAATATGAATCTGTAAGAGCGGCTTTCCCCAGCCTGATCGATTTTATTTCAGTTCCTGTAAGCTTAATCCCTGCAATGAATTTTTCAAGGAACTCATAATCATGCGAAGCCTTTTTATTCTTAATTATAATATCCATAAAAACAGAAACATAACCGGTAAAAATAACTAATTTTATGGTAACTTGCTTTATCTGTTAAATAGTTGCCACTATGCCGCATAAACCGAAACCAGGATATGATCTCCTGGTAGTTACAGGAACTACTGCATCAGGCAAGACATCTCTTGCAGTTACTGTGGCGGCCCGTCTTGGCGGTGAGATAATAAGTGCTGATTCGCGCCAGGTTTACCGGGGAATGAACCTGGGAACAGGAAAAGATTATTCGGAATATAACCTTAACGGGAAAACTATTCCTTTTCATCTTATAGATATTGCCGATCCGGGATATAAATATAATGTCTTTGAGTTTCAGCGCGATTTCAGTAAAGTTTATTACGAAATGAGAAAGCGTAATGTTTTTCCTGTCGTATGCGGAGGATCAGGTATGTATGTTGACAGCATTGTGACAGGTTATAAGATGTTTGAAGTACCCCCTGACAGCGGACTGAGAACCAGACTGGAGAAGAAGACAATGGAGGAGCTTATCGGAATACTCTCAACTTATAAGAATCTTCATAACACAACCGATATTGATACAAAAAAAAGGGTAATCAGGGCCATTGAGATCGAGCAGTTTAACAAAGCCAAGTCTGAAAAACAGACTCAGTTTCCTTATCTGAAGCCTCTTATTGCAGGTATTATGTTCGACAGGGATACAAGACGCAGAAGAATTACAGAGAGACTGAAAAAGAGGCTTGATGAGGGAATGGTTGACGAGGTAAAAAAATTATTGGATATAGGGGTCAAAAAGGAAGTACTTATCTATTACGGCCTTGAATATAAGTACATTACACTATACCTGACAGGCAAACTCGGATATAAAGAAATGGTAAAAAACCTCGAGACCGCGATACATCAGTTTGCGAAAAGGCAGATGACCTGGTTCAGAGGAATGGAACGTAAAGGAACACAGATCCACTGGATTGACGGAGAACTGCCAATGGAGGAGAAGGTGGAGAAGGTGCTGAAGCTGCTGAAGAGCTGACCTCTGCCCAGATTTATTTCAAATACGTCTCAAGCCAGCTAAAGAACTCCTTCTGCCATATCACAGCATTCTGGGGCTTGAGGACAAAATGAGTTTCATCTTCAAAGAAGAGCAGCTTGCTTGGAATATTGTGAAGCTGTGCAGCCTGGAATGCTTCCATACTTTGTGTATAAGGGATCCTGAAATCGTTGGCCCCGGTAATAATCAGTATGGGAGTATCCCAGTTATCGGCCATCAGATGAGGTGAAAACTGATAGCTTTTCGGCATGTTCCAGTAAGGTCCTTCAATATCCTTATCAGGAAACCATAATTCCTCGGTCGAGCCATACCAGCTGGTAAAATCAAACATCCCGCAATGGGAAATAAATACTTTGAATCTGCCTCCATGCATGCCGGCAAGATAGTATACCGAGAATCCTCCGTAGCTGGCGCCGACTGCACCAAGCAATTCAGGATCAACATATGGTTCTTTTGCCATTGCGTCCGTAGCATCAAGGTAATCCTGGATATTTGCACCTCCGTAATCACCTGAGATCTGCTCTTTCCATGCCTGGCCGAAACCTGCATTACCCCGCCTGTTGGGGAGGATTACTATATATCCTTTTGCAGCCATCATCTGAAAGTTCCACCTGTATGACCAGTACTGACCAAGAGTGCTCTGGGGTCCGCCGTTGCAGAAGAGTAGTGCCGGATATTTTTTAGCAGGATCAAAATCGGGGGGATAGACTATCCACATCTGCAGGTCTTTATTATCTTTTGTTTTGATATACTTTTCTTCTGTTCTGCCCATTTTTATTGATTCATAGATTGCTTTGTTAGTAAAGCTGATCTGTCTGACCTCTCCGGATGCCGGGTTAACTGTTGCCAGTTCCGGAGCCATTGACATTGATTTGATATTTGCTACAAGTACTCCCGATCTGAGGCTTATCGGGCTGAGCTCGTGAATGCCAGCAGTTACCTTGTCAATGCCTTTAGAAGAAATGTCTGTTTTGAACACCTGCGTGGTGCCAAGGTAGGCACATGAGAAATAGAGAGTTTTATTATCTGCCCAGTTAACACTCTCAACATCGAATTCCCATCCTTTTGTAATCCATGTCCGGTTTCCTTTTTCAATGTCATAAACAAAAAGCCTGTCGAGATCCGCTTCATAGCCGTCTCTTTCCATGCTTTGAAAAGCAATTTTTGAGCCATCGGGAGAAAATACGGGATACCTGTCATAACCTCTGTTCCCCTCAGAGATATTTATTTCTTTTCCTGATGAGATTTCATACAGAATGATATCTGAATTGGTGCTCCGGGCATCCTCTTTGCCTCTCAGTCTTTTCGTTGTATATGCAATGTATTTGCCATCCGGACTCCAGGATATTTCACTTTCGTCAAAATAAGGAGCTGTCGGCGCTTCAAATCTCTGACCTTCCATGATATCTTTTTCGCCTGAAATGCTTTTTCCATCGAAGGCTGCTATAAAGATATGGCTGTAGGAATAATCGCTCCAGTAATTCCAGTGACGGTACATCAGATCATCGATAATCCTGACTTTGGCTTTTGGGAGGTTATATTTCTCATTGGCTGTCTGGTCCAGCTTAACCCTCCTGGTGAAATAAATATTATTACCTGCCGGTGATATGCTGAATATCTCGAAATTCTTAAGACCTTCAACTGTCTGTTTTACAGAATCTTCAGGATCCATAATTACCAGGTTCCCATCGTTATTGACATAGGCGATTGATTTGCCGTTATCGAACCACTGTGGTGAGCTTCCCCCATCGGTAGTAAGCTGTACAGGATCTCCTCCTGATGAGGGGATCTTAAATATGTTGGTTCTCCTGGCTTCGGTTTGCAGATCGATATCAGTGACAGTATAGAGTACTGTTGATCCGTCGGGAGAAAGTGCAAATGAGCCGAGACGGCCGAACTTCCACATTATTTCAGGTGTCATTATACCCCCCGCTTTCTCTTCAGCAGTAAGCTGATTATTAAATTGCGGTACAGATTCTTTGGTGACAGGTTCCTTCTGCTTACACGATACAGAGAATAGAATTAAGAGAAGAATTATCGTAACTTGATATCTTTTCATAGGAGATACAATTAAATTAATTTATTATTTCTTAAGAGCTTCCATGACTTTGGCTTTCAGCTCATCGTATAATTCGGGGTTATCTTTAAGAACCTGTTTGACAGCATCGCGTCCCTGACCTATTCTGGTTTCACCATAACTGAACCATGAGCCGCTCTTTTTAATAATATTTGCTTCGGTACCAAGGTCGACAATTTCACCGAGCTGCGATATGCCTTCACCATAGAGTATATCAAAATCAGCTTTTCTGAAAGGAGGGGCAAGCTTGTTCTTGACAATCTTTACCCTGGTGCGGTTCCCAATGACTTCTTCACCCTCTTTCAACTGGCTTGTTCTTCGTATATCAACCCTCACGGATGCATAAAATTTAAGGGCATTTCCTCCCGTTGTGGTTTCGGGATTTCCAAACATAACGCCTATTTTTTCCCTGAGCTGATTGATAAAAACACAGGAAGTATTTGTCTTACTGATGTTTGCAGTGAGCTTTCTGAGAGCCTGGGACATTAACCTTGCCTGGAGCCCCATTTTTGAATCGCCCATTTCACCTTCAATTTCAGCCTTGGGCGTGAGGGCTGCGACAGAATCGATTACAACAATATCGAGGGCTCCTGACCTGATCAGGTTATCAGTTATCTCAAGAGCTTGTTCCCCGTTGTCTGGCTGGGATATCAGAAGATTTTCCACATCAACGCCAAGTTTCTCGGCATAGTTGCGGTCGAAAGTATGTTCCGCATCAATTATTGCCGCAATACCGCCATTTTTCTGGGCTTCAGCTATCGCATGTATGGCAAGTGTTGTTTTCCCTGATGCCTCAGGCCCGTATATCTCGATAACACGTCCCCGGGGGAATCCGCCAATGCCAAGGGCTGCATCAAGTCCGATTGACCCCGTGGATATTACCTGAATGTTTTCAATGGCATGGTCGCCAAGCTTCATTATTGTCCCCTTCCCGAAATCCTTTTCAATTTTACCCAGGGTGACCTCGAGTGCTTTCAGCTTCTCTTTGTTGATCTCTTTTCTTTCTTTGCTCATATTATTGGTTTTATTATTGATATAATCCGAATATCTGTTCCGAATGGGTTTTGGTATCTACTTTTACCATCCTGATCCGTACCCTCAAAGGGAGGAGCCGGCATCGCTTCCTTACAACAATGCAATTGGTTT
>CAZLCF010000145.1:0-7685 GCA_964557905.1 uncultured Rikenellaceae bacterium
TATAAATTGAGTCTCCAATTTTGGAACGCAAAAATAAGGCTTTTTTATGTAAACTATCAAACAATTGGAATATTTTTTAAAATTATTCTTACTTTTTCTTCCTTCTTAAAACAGACATTGTCATATCAATATTGCTACTGCACATAGAAAAGACGCAAATAACAGGCCATTCGTTGCGTGCAGTCACATAAATATTCGTCTGTTTATCAAACAAATCCGACAGTTCGTCAAAAGTGGGGCTATGGTTCAAGAATCAGCTCATCCTGGCTTTTAAAAGTCTTACCGAGATTGATCAGTTTCCCGCCGATCCGGCAATCGAGGCATTTTCTTTTTTTGCAGTAATTATTCCTGAGATGTATCAGCGCCTGGGAATAAAAGGCTGATTCTGCTATTACGCCCGTGGATTGCCATTCATCAATGATTGAGTTGTCCTCAGGATCAATCTCTTCCAGGAACGAGACTGCCTTTTCACATACTTCCCAGGCATCCCTGTACCTGCCATGAACAAATATTGCAGGGATGACTGCATTGATCAGGAATATGTCCGTTGCCTGCGATCCAGTGATCTTTGTATATGACTTGCTTTTCTTACCGAAGACAAAATGATCATCCCAGTATTCTGAGGCTGAGACTTCAAACAGATCCTTCAGCTGTATTATATCATTCGCTTCCAGTACTTTAGAGAACAGTCCTCCCGTGACAGCCAGCATTGAAGCCAGCTGGGATATACGTATTGTCGGGAAATTTGCGGGACGCAATCGTGCGAATTTCCATATCCAGCCGTGCAGCGGCCGGAGAGAATACTTGGCTGATAATATCTTATATTCCCTTAGCAGGTCAGCGTAATAATCATCATTGAGTGCTTCTTTGAAAAGACCTTCATCAAGCATGCCGGCAGTACCAAAGAGTAATGCTTCAACCTGGAACCTGTTATCGGTATGCTTCCGTATTATCCTGAACGGCAGTGATGAGGCGAGCATTTCAAACGGTTCGGTATTTACCCTGAATCCGAAATACCGCGTCAGTATTCTGTAAAATGTTTCCTCCCAGTCATTTCCGGTTTCTGAAAAAATTTTCATTATCTGCTCTGACTTCTCGTCCAATCGTTCAATTACCAGTGCGTTAAGCCAGTGACGGATAAAAAAAGTGTCAAGACATCCTATCTCTGACTGGCAGGCGATCACAAAGGGATTATTGATAAGGTCAGTGTATTTTTCGTAAAGTACCGGATCAAATACCAGCTCAGCAGTAAGTACCTCTTCACCTTTGGTATTAAAGACCTGTTTATCATTCTCTCCCACGACATGAAGAATGACATTATCGAAAGCCGGATCGAGGTTATGTCCGTGATTATCAAAGTGAGATGCGCAGGTATGTATTTCAACATTCCCGGCCCATTCTGTACCGGCGATGCAAAGCCTGGCATTGAAAAAATCAGGACCTGAATCGCGGTTATACTCACCTGGATGGATCACAATAATCTTTTTGCCTTCACCATCCAAAAGAGAATCAGGATCATAGAGACCATATTTCCATAGGTAATGCAGGAATTCTTCTTTCATAGCAGCACGAATTAATAATAGCGAGGATATAAAGATAAACAAAAAGGCACAATGGTACAATGGCGCAACGGCACAAAGGCAAAAAAAATATTATGATTGGATAAGGTTCCTTTCTGAAAGGTAGCATTCCATTTCCTGTTGTAATTCCCTGGCTTTCTCACCGGCTACCTTATCGAAGTTTTCGGAATTATCGGCAAAGATGATTCCCCTGGATGAATTCACCAGGAGGCCGCATTTATTGTTAAGCCCGTATTTCGCCACTTCTGCAAGGCTGCCACCCTGGGCGCCGATGCCTGGTACAAGCAGGAAATGATCAGGCACAATCTTACGTATATCCTTAATCATTTCAGCCCGTGTGGCACCAACTACATACATAAGGTTGTCTGTTGTCCCCCATTTCTGGGATACTGAAAGGACTCTTTCGAAAAGCTTGATGCCATCCTCATTATGATACTGAAAATCATCGGCTCCCTTGTTCGATGTGAGAGCAAGCAGAATAACCCATTTTTCGGCATAAGAGAGAAATGGAGTTACCGAATCCTCTCCCATATAGGGTGCAACGGTTATTGCATCAAAAGGTAAATTTTCAAGAAATGCCCTGGCGTACATTTTTGAAGTGTTTCCTATATCTCCACGCTTGGCATCAGCAATTACAAAAATATCCGGGTGTTTCTTCTTAAGGTATTTTACCGTTGATTCGAGCGAGATCCATCCGGCTGAACCATTGGATTCATAAAATGCTATGTTTGGCTTGTAAGCGACAGCGTATTTATATGTGGCGTCAATTATCCGTTTGTTGAATTCAAACACCGGGTCCTTCTCCTTCTTCAGGGATGAAGGGATTTTTTCAAGTTCCGTATCAAGACCTATGCAAAGAAATGATCTTTTCTGAACAATGTTGTTGAATAACTGTATGTAATTCATAACCAGATTTTTAGATATTACTTTCTTTGAGCCGCTCAGCATTTTCAGCCATTTGCAATTTATTGATCACCTCCTGGATATTACCATCGAGGATTGACGGAAGGTTATATAATGTAAGTCCGATCCTGTGATCGGTCATCCTGCCCTGCGGATAGTTGTAGGTCCTGATCTTTGCCGACCTGTCGCCCGTAGATACCATTGTTCTGCGGCGGTGTGATATATCATCAAGATATTTCTGGTATTCAAGATTATAAAGTCTTGTCCTTAATTCCTTCAGGGCTTTATCGTAGTTCTTAAGCTGTGATTTTTCATCCTGGCAGGTAACAACGATGCCCGTCGGAATATGGGTAAGACGGATCGCCGAATAAGTTGTGTTGACTGACTGTCCTCCCGGGCCGGAAGAACAATATGTATCTTTCCGTATATCCTCATTTTTTATTACAACATCGAACTCATCAGCCTCAGGCAGTACAACCACTGAAGCGGCTGATGTGTGGATACGTCCCTGTGTTTCGGTCTGGGGCACTCTCTGAACGCGGTGAACACCGGATTCATATTTCATAATACCATAAACGCCATCACCTGAGACACTCATAACGATCTCTTTATAACCTCCGGCAGTTCCTTCAGAGCAGCGGTTGACCTCAGCCTTCCATTTTTTTGATTCGAAGAATTTTGTATACATCCTGAAAAGATCACCGGCAAAAATACTTGCCTCGTCACCGCCGGTACCTGCCCTGATCTCAACTACTGCATTCTTATCATCCTCGGGATCAACCGGGATAAGAAGCAGTTTTATCTCCTCCTCCATTTCAGGGATCTGTCCATTGAGTGCTTCCAGCTCAGCTTTGGCCATCTCCCTCATCTCTTCATCCTTCTCGGTCGACAGAAGCTCTTTGGTGCTTGTAATATTTGAAAGGGCAAGTTTGTATCTTTCGTAGGCTTCAATGATCGGTTGAAGGCTTTTATATTCCTTGTTAAGCCCTATATAGCGTTCCATATCCGAGAGCACCTCCTGCTGGGTGAGAAGCTCACCCACCTCAATGAATCTTTGTTTCACTCCTTCAAGCTTCTCAAGTAAAAAATTACCGGCCATGGATTTTAATTTTCAGTGGGCAAAGATAATAAAAAGGTACAATGGTACAACGGTATAAAGGTACAAGGGTATAAAGGGCTGAAGAATGAAAGGGAGAAATGGAGAGGGGGAGAAAGGGAGATAGTTAATATTTAAAAGTTCCGAATTCTGATTTAATAGTCAGTTTCTTGTTATCTGAGATTTCACAATGCCCTATTATTTTTGCATCTAGATTAAATCCTGCTGCTATGCTGATCATTTCATCAGTATACTTTTGATCGGTGTAGATCTCAAACCTGTGGCCCATGTTGAATACCTGGTACATTTCTTTCCATGGAGTTCCGGATTGTTCCTGGATAATCCTGAAAAGAGGAGGAAGCGTGAACAGATTGTCTTTCACAACATGCAGGTTATCAACAAAATGCAGGATTTTGGTTTGTCCTCCACCTGAACAGTGGATCATGCCATGTATTTTGGAGCGCATTGCCTCTGTTATTTTTTTCACAACAGGAGCATAGGTCCTGGTGGGTGAAAGCACCATCCTGCCTGCATTAATGTTCAGGCCTTTTACCGGGTCGATAAGTTTAATCTTTCCTGAGTAAAAGAGATCTTCAGTAAGTGACGGATCAAAGCTCTCCGGGTATTTCGATGCAAGATATTTTCCGAAAACATCATGACGGGCAGAGGTAAGGCCGTTGCTTCCCATTCCGCTGTTGTACTCATCTTCGTATGTGGTCTGGCCAGATGAGGCAAGGCCTATGATAATATCCCCTGCTCTGATATTATGATTTGATATGACATCCTTACGCTTCATCCTGGCAGCAACAGTTGAATCAACAATAATTGTTCTTACCAGGTCGCCGACATCGGCTGTTTCCCCGCCTGTGGAAAAGATTCCTATTCCGAGATCCCTGAGTTTCTGAATAAATTCTTCTGCACCATTTATTATTGCCGAGATAACTTCCCCCGGTATCTGTTTTTTATTTCGGCCTATGGTTGATGAGAGCAAAATATTTTCATAAGCACCCACGCAGAGGAGGTCATCAAGGTTCATAACGATCGCATCCCGGGCAATGCCTTTCCATACTGACATATCACCTGTTTCTTTCCAGTAGATATAGGCGAGGGATGATTTTGTTCCGGCACCGTCGGCATGCATGATGTTGCAGTAGTTGGGATCGCCGCCCAGAAGGTCAGGTACTATCTTGCAGAAAGCTTTAGGGAAGAGGCCTTTATCAATGTTTTTGATTGCAGCATGGACGTCTTCTTTCTGTGAAGAAACGCCGCGTTTATTGTATCTGGATTCTGTCGGCATATAATGAATAATGAGAAAGTAAAGATATAAAAAAGAGGCGACAGGCAACGGGCGTCAGGCGACAGGGTATTTAAAAATAAACTTGATTTAGCTTTTAATTTGTTTTAACTTGCTATGTATAATGCTCGTTTTCAACTATTTCGCTGAATTATTCGAAAAATATATTCAGGCGAAATGATATTTTTCTACTGGCTTAATGCCTATATACAGTTGATGTTTTTCGCCCTTGCGCCGTTGTGCCATTGTGCCGTCACACTTTAATACCGTTGAATCATGAAACCAAAATTCCTCCTTTCCGCACTTTTATCTTTTTCCTTTTATCTTTTATCTTCACAGGTACCCCAGGGCTTTAACTACCAGGCCATTGTCCGGGATGGAACCACTAAAGAACCCATTATTTCCCAGTCCATCCTGGTAAGGATTACGATAGAGAATGTGGCGGAAACTGCTTTATACCAGGAAACTCATTCACTCTCCACAGATGAATTTGGTATCATGGCAGTTGTGATTGGAGAAGGAACTCCGACAGGAACAGATCTTTTTGAAGATATTGACTGGAATGAAGAACCTCTTTACATTAAAACGGAGCTTCAATATCCTGTTGGCGGTTCTTATACCGAAATGGGAACAGCACCACTGCAATCTGTGCCCTATGCTATGGTGGCAGATGAGGTGGAGACTAAACAGACCTTGTCCCTGGCAGGGTCTGATCTGAGTATTTCAGATGGGAATACAGTGATATTGCCGACTGGAGGTTCATTATGGACTGCAAACGGAGGTAACATTTACAGGCCGACAGGTAATGTTGGGATAGGGATTTCTAATCCATCACGACTTCTGGATATTGTCACATACAATTCAAGTACAGAGGATATGATGATCCACATCGGAGAGAATCCAAACGAGGGAGGTTATATAGGATCATATGTTCCAGCAGATCTGTTATTAAGTGGGGGAGCAGATTATGTGTCGGGCACAGGATGGGTGGCTCGTGATGTAAATGCATCAATGTTAAGGTTGATGAATGGGTGGACTTTTTTTTCAAATGATGCAGGTCTAACCTCCGGATCTACATTTACTCCTAAAGGAAGCATGGTAATTACGTCTGTTGGTGATGTTGGAATTGGAACTACATCACCTTCGTCTAAATTACACATATTCAGCCCTGATGGATCATTGGCAAATCTTTTTATAACTGGCAGTGAACAAGGCTCAGCTTTAATGTACGTCGGACAAAGCACCTTGTATGGAGGTGGAGTTGCATATGACGGCCAAGGAACACCCGATATCGTAGGTGGATTTGATCGTATAACCTATTTCAGAAGGAACAATGGAACTGATAATGAGGTCTTTTCTTATGGTTTCTGGAATAATACAGTAGATTTTCTTGGATCTTTGAATGTCAGTGAACAAGTAAAAATTGGACCAAATGCTGCAATGGCAGACGATGTTCCTCTATTCGAAGTCAAGAATAAGTACGGGATCCCGGTTCTTGCAGTGTATAACTATGGCGTCAGAATACTTGTCGATCATACTTTTGGAAAAGCTGTCAAAGGTGGTTTCGCTATTGGAGGATTTGATTATACTAAAGCAGGAAGTACCGTTAATCTTATGACGGTAACACCTGATAGTATACGGTTTAATATAAACAATGATGATACAAAAGCAGTGAAAGGAGGATTTGCAATTGGAGGTTTTGATGTCACAAAAGGTCCTATTAACCAGGATTTTATGTATATAACACCGCAAAATTCAAATAATGGGCAGTATAATACATTTATGGGGTTCCATTCGGGTTACAGCAATCTTTCGACAGGGACAAGGAATACATTTTTTGGTTATTTGGCTGGCTATGGAAATACTTCAGGTGACAATAGCGTATTAATAGGTAATTCTGCCGGAGAACAGGAATTAGGTTCAAATAATGTATATATCGGATCAAACTCAGCAAGTAAGATTCCCCAGCCTCCATTATATTTGCCATATGATCCTTCTTATGAAAATGTAATAATTGGTGTAAATGCCGGATTATTTAATCAAGGCGACTATAATGTCATAATTGGAAAAGAAGCAGGGAGAGTGAATAATGCTAATGGGCAAGTATTTCTTGGATGGGGTGCTGGAAGAAAGAATACCACTGGTGAAGCTAATGTTTTTGTCGGAGGTGATGCTGGAATGAATAATGTAACAGGCACTCAGAATACTAGTGTTGGGGTGGGAGCAAATTGCAATACAACAGGTAATTACAACACAGCAGTGGGATATAATGCTGGTTCTGATGTTACGTCAGGTGGCAATAACATTACAATCGGAACTAATTCTATGGTTCCTTCAGCTACTGGCCACGATCAGGTCAGAATTGGGAATACCTATATAACATATGCTGGAATACAGGTAGCATGGACTGTTACATCTGATTTAAAATGGAAGGAGTCAATCGAAGATCTTACTTTTGGCTTGAATGTCATAAGTGGTTTAAAACCTGTCGATTATATAAGAAAGAACAACATGCTCCGCACCAGGGAAGCAGGCTTTATAGCCCAGGATGTAGAAAAGCTGTTCAATGAATTAGGTATCGAAAATGCAGGATTATTGAGCAAAGGTTATGATGGATCACTGGAATTGAGATATAATGATTTCATACCAATACTTACAAAAGCTATCCAAGAACAGCAGGTACAAATCGAATCCCAGAACCAGGAAAACCGGCAGCTCAGGTCAGAGCTTGAATCGCTGAAGGAAAGGATGGCGGTACTGGAATCAAGAATGGGGAAGAATTAAAGGCGCAACGGCATTAAGGCCGAATGAT
>CAZLCF010000146.1:0-7613 GCA_964557905.1 uncultured Rikenellaceae bacterium
CGACAGCATGATCTATAACGAAATAAAACTCGATCCAACAGAAAGAAAAATCGCTTTCATTCATCTGCCTGATGAAGGGGGCAAAGAAGCGTTCAGCAAATGGGATCATTATGAAAAGAGAATTCCTTACTGAAATAACAGGTATGAACAGATTATCACGCAGCTTTTTTACCCGTGATGTGCTCCATGTTGCCCCGGAACTTATCGGGAAAACACTTGTGCTCAAATCAAAACATGGTGAAATTCAACGGTTTATGATAACCGAAACCGAAGCCTACCGGGGAGCTGAAGATAAGGCCTGTCATGCCTGCAGGGGAAGGACAGCCAGAACCGAAGTAATGTACCAGGAAGGAGGCAGGATTTATGTGTATTTTGTCTATGGCATGTACTGGATGCTAAATTTTGTTGCTGGTGAAGTAAATAATCCGCAGGCAGCACTTATAAGGGGTATAGAAGGATTCAACGGTCCCGGGAAGCTGACAAAAGTGCTGAAAATTGACAGTTCATTCTATGGTGAGGATCTGACTAAATCAAACCGTATCTGGATTGAGGATACAGGCTTTACACCGGAAATTAAAACCAGCCCGAGAATCGGAATTAGTTATGTTGGTGATCCATGGAAAAACAAGCCCTGGAGGTATTATATTTAATTAAAATGTAGGCGCGGATTTGTAATCCGTGCCAGACAATCTTCCGGCCACGAAAGCAAATTGGTGCTAACGGATTACTTACAAGAACAATCCAGGACAAGTTAAAATCATGTTAAATAGAGTTTCAGTAGAAATCATTATAATATTTTTTTACGTTCTTTGTTTTTTCATTAAATCAAAATATATATGGATTCAGTGTGGGGCATTTATCGCCGCTGGAATAATATTACAGGCTGGTTCATGTTTCTTTTTTCAGCCGTAGTGTATCTGCTGACCGTGGAACCGACCGTCAGCTTCTGGGATTGCGGTGAGTTTATTCTATCAGCCTTCAGGCTTCAGGTAGGACATCCGCCGGGAGCACCATTGTTTCTCATGATTGCAAGAATGGCAACCCTCTTTGCCGGAAGCGACGCTTCAAAAGCAGCTATTATGGTTAATATTCTTTCGGCTATTTGCAGTGCGTTTGCCATCATGTTCCTCTTCTGGACTATAACCCATCTGGTACGCAGGGTTTTTACAAGGAATACTTTTCTTGAATCAAAACATATTCCCGCAATAATCGGAAGCGGTCTTACGGGAGCTATGGCCTATACCTTTTCCGACACTTTCTGGTTTTCGGCTGTTGAGGGAGAGCTTTATGCCCTGTCCTCACTCTGTGTGGGCCTGGTATTTTGGGCTATGCTTAAATGGGAGGAGGAAGCTGACGAAGCATCCTCAGGACGGTGGATAATACTCATCGCCTATATCATGGGGCTGGGACTTGGCATTCACCGCCTAAACCTCCTGGTACTTCCAGTTCTTGTCTTTGTTTTTTATTTCAGAAAATACGAAGTTACTACAAAGGGTTTGATTTATACGTTATTACTGGCTTTCGCGATCCTTGGATTTATGGTCTTCATTCTTCTTCCGGGAGTGCCAAAAGTTGCCGGCTGGTTTGAGCTGCTTTTTGTAAATATATTTGGAATGCCCTATAACAGCGGGCTTCTGATATTTCTGGTGGTCCTTGCTGCATTGCTTGTTTTTGGAATAAGATACTCTTTCAAGACCAAAAGAGTGATTCTAAATTACATTATAACATGTCTGACCATGATCATGATCGGGTATTCCTCATACGCAATGATTATGATCAGGTCGTCAGCAAAGCCTCCCATGAACCAGAATAATCCTTCTGATATTTTTTCTCTGGCATATTATATTAACATGCAGCAATACGGCAGTTCTCCAAAATTACATGGACCGTATTTCAGTGCACCTGCCATTGATGTAAAAAAGGATATTGCTGGTTACAATAAAGTCAACGGTAAATATGTGCCTTATTATAATCCTGAATATGAATATGACAAGAAGTTTACAACAATATTCCCGCGTATGTACAACCCGGATCCCGAACATAAGGATACGTATAAATACTGGGGAAAGATCAAAGGGAGAAGGTATACTTTGAACACAGGATCTGGCAAGGAAACGCTTGTATGTCCGACTTTCGGTGAGAACCTGCGTTTCTTCTTCAGGTATCAGACCGGCTTTATGTATCTGAGATATTTCATGTGGAATTTTGCCGGCCGTCAAAATGATATACAGGGAAACGGGAACGATCTGCACGGTAACTGGATAAGCGGAATCAAATTCATAGATGAAGCCCGCCTCGGCAGGAGCGACAATCTCCCCGATGATCTTAAAGAAAATCCGGGCAATAATAAATATTATTTTCTTCCTCTTCTTATTGGAATTGCAGGCATATTATGGCAATATAAGAGAGATAATAAAGGATTCTGGCTGATTGCGGCATTTTT
This sequence comes from uncultured Rikenellaceae bacterium, assembly GCA_964557905.1. GTDB lineage: Bacteria > Bacteroidota > Bacteroidia > Bacteroidales > VadinHA17 > LD21. Next base: position 2,444 of record CAZLCF010000146.1, read on the forward strand.
CTTTATGACGGGTATTGCTATTATTCTTTATCTGAATCAGTATCCGAATCAGCCCAGGGAGCGTGACTATGCATATGCAGGATCATTTTATGCTTTTGCTGTATGGATCGGAATTGGATTCATGTACATATATGAACTATTCCAGAGGTTCCTAAATCATAAAATCGCGGCAATAATTACCCTGGTCCTGGTTATGGCTGCCTGCCCTGTTCTGATGGCAACAGAAAACTGGGATGACCATGACCGGTCAGGACGTTACACTGCAAGGGATATTGGCGCCAATTACCTGGAATCATGTGCTCCAAACAGCATATTATTCACCTATGGCGACAATGATTCATTTCCTGTCTGGTACGTACAGGATGTGGAGGAAATAAGAACTGATGTAAGGGTGGCAAACCTCAGCTATATACAGGCAGGATGGTACATCGCAATGATGAAACAGAAAGCTTTCGAATCGGACCCCATGCCGCTGACTCTTGGGACTGAAAAATATCTTGATGGTACAAGGACCCAGCTGCCGGTTACCAAAAGGCTCGATATACCGGTCAATATTGAGGAGATAGTACAGTTTGCGGGGATGGATGACAAAAAATATATGATTGACTATAGCGGAAGTGGTGATTATCTTAATTACCTGCCGGCGAATAAATTTATTATTGATGTTGACAGCTCTGTTGTTCTTTCAAATGGCACCGTAAAAGAATATTTTAAAGACAGGATCGTCTCACCGATGATATGGGAATATTCAGATGAAGATGCATTTAAGGGCGATCTGGCCATTATGGATCTTCTTTCAACAAACAAATGGAAAAGACCGGTGTATTTTTCAACAACGGTTCCTTCTCACCAGTATAAAGGCCTTGAAAAGTACTTTATCCAGGAAGGCATGGCTTACAGGATAGTTCCCGTGAAAGTTGATGAATCAGAGCAGGGTGAATTCGGCATGATTGATCCGTTTGTGATGTATGATAACATGATGAACAGGTTCAAATGGGGGAATGCTGCTGATCCTTCCGTATATCTTGATGAAAATAACAGGAGAATGTTCAGCAATTTCAGGAGGATATTCGGAAATCTTGGTAAGGAATTTCTTCAGATAGGTGATACAGTCAGGGCTGTTGAGGTTGCTTACAGAGGTCTTGAGATAGTTCCTTCCAACAAAATGCCTGATGACTTTTTCACCATAGGACTGGCAGAAATACTGATGCGTAGCGGGAAAAAAGAAGAAGGAGAAAAACTAATAACGAATATTATTGACTATTCAAAGGAATATCTTGATTATGCAATCAGCCTGAGCCCTGAAAAGAGATTCGGTCTCGATTATTCAACAGGCATCAATATGCAGGCATTGCTTGACATTTATAACCTGTCAATAAGGATGAAGGATGACTCGCTGATGAGCAGGATAGAACCGATGATGAATCTTTATTACGGGAAGCTATATTCCGGGAACTAAATACCTATGAGGCTATTCAGGCCATGGTTATTATCTCGTTGTTTCTATCCTGAAGCACTTTTCAGGATAAAGACTGAAGAAAAGATCTTGTACCTGACTTTTGATGACGGACCTGATCCCGGATCTACTCCTGTCATGCTGAAAATACTTGATAACCACCATGTTAAGGCAATTTTCTTTTGCACCGGAGAATCAGGTGAAAAGTATCCGGACCTTATTACTGCAATAAGGAACAATGGGCATATTATCGGCAATCATGGTTACAGCCATCTGGATGGATGGAAGACTTCCACTAAAAAATACTGTGATGATATGAAGGACGCAGCAAAGGTTACATCAGACAGATATTTTCGTCCTCCATACGGCCATCTGCGCGTGAACCAGTACCTGAAAATCAATAAAACCTGTAAAATAATCTTCTGGGATATTATGCCATATGATTTTGATAAAACCTTTGGTGCGGATCGATCAATGAATTTGCTCAGTGAAAGAATAAGGCCAGGTTCAGTGATAGTCCTGCATGACACTCCAGGTTCAACCTGTAAAGATTTTTTAAAAGATTTTATTGAGTGTTCAATTAATAAAGGTTACAGGTTTATACTTCCGGTTTAATTTATTGCAGATTAATAGAGGATTCGATATGCGTTTTATTTTTCAGATTGAAATGTTACTTTTGGAATACTTTAATTTTCTGAAAAATGAATATTCTTATTCTAGGGTCAGGTGGAAGGGAGCATGCTCTTGCATGGAAACTCAGGCAGAGTAAAAAAGTCAACAGGGTCTTTATAGGACCAGGCAATGCCGGAACATCTGAAACCGGTACAAATCTGTCTCTTGATCCTGAAAATTTTGAGGATATAAAAAATGCTGTCCGGGAGAACGGAATAAGAATGGTGATTGTTGGTCCGGAGGCACCGCTTGTTGCAGGGATCCACGATTTCTTCAGGAGCGATGATTTTCTTAAGGGGATACCTGTTATCGGCCCCGATAAATCGGCAGCAAGACTTGAAGGCAGCAAGGATTTTGCCAAAGCCTTCCTGACAAGACATAAAATCCCCACTTCACCATATAGAAGTTTCGACAAGACAACAATTAATGAAGCCTCCGGTTTTCTAAAATCATTTAAGCCCCCCTATGTTATTAAAGCTGACGGACTTGCAGCGGGGAAAGGAGTACTGATATTTGATAATCTAAATGATGCTGAAAAAGAAGTCACTGCCATGCTGGATGGAAAATTTGGAATAGCGGGACATAAAGTCGTAATAGAACAATTTCTTAAAGGGATAGAATTATCCGCATTCATAGTGACTGACGGATATTCATATAAATTACTGCCGGAAGCAAAAGATTATAAGAGAGTCGGAGTTGGAGATACAGGACTGAATACCGGAGGTATGGGTGCAGTTTCCCCGGTTCCTTTTGCAAATCGCGAATTTATGGAGAAGGTAAAGCAGAGGATCATAGACCCGACAATAAAAGGATTATCAGACGAAGGTATCGTTTACAAAGGATTTATTTTCTTCGGGCTTATGAATGTCGACGGAGATCCTTATGTTATTGAATATAATGTACGTCTCGGCGATCCTGAATCAGAAGTGACAATACCAAGGATCAAATCAGATCTGTTCGAGCTAATGGAAGGAGTGGCAGAAAGCAATTTATCAGAAAGAATACTTGAGATTGATGACAGGTATGTTACAACAGTGATGATAACATCGGGCGGATATCCGGGACACTATGAGAAAGGAAAAGAAATAGCAGGACTGGAACGCACAAAAGATTGTGTTTTATTTCATTCCGGGACCAAAATGTCAAATAATAAAGTGGTAACTTCAGGAGGGAGGGTGCTGGCAGTCAGTGCATGGGGAAAAACCATGAGAGATGCTCTGCACGGATCATACAGTAATGCGGGCTTCCTGTCGTTTGACAATATGTATTACAGAACGGATATCGGATTTGATCTTCAGGAGAAATGCTACTAAGGTTTTTTAAAGGAACCGGACCCGGGGTTATTTTCGTGATAGCTGTTTCTTTCATAGCTTTATGGATCAGTGCATTTCTGGATCCTCAGATGCCAGGACAGGCTATTTATGAAACCAGACCGATGCCTCTTTATGGCATAATCAGGCTCCTGATAGGAAATCATCCTTTCGCGGGAGTAATTTTCTCTTTCCTGATTGTTTCGGTAATGGTATTTCTCCTCACTTATTTTAACACTTCTGTCTTTTTTATCAATGAAAGAACATTCCTCCCTGCGTTTATTTATGTGCTCTTCAGTGCAATTTTCCCAAAGTGCCAGGTTCTGAATCCCATTCTTCCTGCTGCACTATTTCTTATGCTGGCCATGATAAGAATTATGGAAACTTACAGGAAACCAGGTACGGCTTTCAACTTTTTCGATGCAGGAATACTAATTAGTATTGGCAGTCTCTTTTATATAAACGTAATCTGGTTCGGTCTTTTAGTAATAATAGGAATTGCACTGCTGAGAACCGGAAATATAAAAGAGATAGCAATTTCAGTTCTTGGTCTGGTCACTCCATATTTACTTGTAATCGGGCTTTATTACGTTTTAGGGAGAGACATAGGGATTTTTTTATCGGACATAACCAATAATCTTTTTGAAAAATCCACGGGATATGATTTCTCAAGGCTGACAATAATTGTTCTGATCTTATCCGGCCTGATTTTTCTTGTCAGTATTGTTTTTCTTATGATGCAGATGAACTCAAAGAAAATAAAATCACGTAAAACATTTTTCCTGCTCTTATGGGCATTATTCATATCGCTAGCCTCATACTTTTCGCTTCCGTCGGTTTCAATTGAAATAATATGGATAACAGGTATCCCGGCCAGTTACATACTTGCAAATTATTTTGTATTTGTAAGGAAGAAAATCCTGCCTGAGATATTGTTTTCAGGATTCTTTTTGCTTATTATTCTGTTGCAGATATTTTATATTTTCTGAGATGGTCATTTAACCATTGAGACAACGCCAACACCGGATCCCTGCAGTCCATCGGTGAAATCAAAACCAAGCTGGTATATACCGCTTTTGTTGCATATAAAATCAACGTAAGGATATGTTTTGCCGGTTTTCTGATCGAAAGATGAAAGAACCACCTTATTGGCGTCATCCTTGATACTGAGAATGAGCTTGCCCTGTGAACCTTCGGAATTGCACATTGTAAATCTGTATTTTGTATTCTTCCATAGCGACATTTGCGCTTTATACCTCAATTCTCCGGCAGCTGCTGCTTTCCCAAGCTGTATCCGGAAATCTTTAAGATATTTAGCATTTGGTCCTGCATTTGAGATGCAATTACTTACAAGGGGATCAGTCGTCTGGCCATTTACCAGAACTCCGATTGCAAATAACAGCAACAGTGTGATAAAGTGTTTTTTCATATTAATTATTTAAAATCAGCTTATCGCGAATTTCTTTTGTAACGTTAATGATCCCGGATAATTGTTCGTCAGTCATTTCAACAACACTGGTTTCAGTCTGTTCAATAACAAGCCCGCCGTCCTTTTCAACACTTATAGGTTCACCAAGAGTATATGTGATCCTTATATCTCTGTATTTTTCCTTTATTTTCTGGAAATCTTTGCACAGGGAACTGAATTCCGAATCCCTGCTGCAGTAAGGACTTGCAAGCATAATAAGATCATTCAGGATGATCTTCTGTTCTCCGATACGGTCTTTAAGCA
>CAZLCF010000147.1:0-7601 GCA_964557905.1 uncultured Rikenellaceae bacterium
ATAATGTAAATGAAACGACCTGGGCTATAATCATGTTCAAGAACAGGATCATACTCGTTACGGGATCAATTCTGTTTCTTTTGGCGGCTTTGTTCAATCTGCAGAAGAGGGAGAAGTTTATGTAAAAATAGCTGCCAGTGACGGGTTACCGGTCGCCGGTATTATTTAATCTCTGTGGAGCTCAGTGTCTTCTCCGGATTTCCTCTGTGTAAATTCTTCTTTGCTTACTTTGTTTTGCAAATCAGAATTTTTTTCAGGTTTACTGAATCAACTCTGGAATCTCGTGCTAAATTTACACTCTCAAACATACCTGGAATATTTAGATGAAACAATACTCACTTGATAAAAGCAGGATCAAAGTTCTTTTACTGGAAGGGATCCATGAAAATGCCATCCGGTATTTTAAGGAGAACGGTTACAGTGATATTGAATGCCATAATGAAGCTTTATCCGGTCATGATCTGGAAGAAAAGCTGCAGCAGGCTCATATCATCGGGATCAGAAGCCGCACCGAGCTTCGTAAAGATCTGCTTCATAAAGCTCCCAGGCTATTTGCTGTCGGGTGTTTCAGCATTGGTACAAACCAGGTGGATACAATGGATGCCAAAATGATGGGCATACCTGTCTTCAATGCTCCGTTCTCAAATACACGCTCGGTTGCGGAACTGGTTATTGCCGAGTGTATTATGCTTATGAGAGGCATTCCCGAGAAAAATGCTCTTGCTCACAATAAAATATGGCTCAAGTCAGTCAGAAACTCAGTAGAAGTAAGAAGCAAAAACCTGGGAATAATAGGCTACGGGCATATTGGTTCGCAGGTCTCAATACTTGCCGAAAGCCTGGGTATGAATGTTTTCTATTATGACATCGAAAAGAAACTCAGTCTTGGCAATGCCAGGCCTGTTGCCTCTCTTAATGACCTGCTGAAGATATCTGACACGGTCACACTTCATGTCCCTTCTACCGATTTAACAAGGAATATGATCTCCGTAGACCAGATTGCTATTATGAAGAAAGATGCCTGTCTTATCAATGCTTCGCGCGGAGATGTTGTGGATTACAGGGCAGTCGCTGAAGCATTAAGATCGAAACATCTGGCAGGAGTTGCAGCGGATGTTTTTCCCGGGGAGCCGGCTTCGAATGGCGAGCCCTTTGTGAATGAGCTCCAGGAGTTTAACAATGTGATCCTCACACCCCATATTGGAGGAAGCACTCTGGAAGCGCAGGCCAATATCGGTATGGAAGTAGCTGAAAAACTTGTAAAATATAGTGATACGGGTTCCACCATCGGTGCAGTGAACTTTGTTGAGATCTCGCTCCAGGCAAATGTCTCGAAACAAAGGTTTCTGCATATTCATAAGAATGTTCCTGGTGTCCTTCGCGAGGTGAATGACTTTTTTTCTTCGAGAGGGATAAATATTTCTGCCGAATATCTTCAGACTGATCCTGACATAGGCTATGTCATTATCGAAACCGACAGTGAGCTTGATGCTTCGGTTCTCAAGGAGCTGAAGAATATTCCGAATACCATAAGGGCAAGGATACTTTATTAAGTCTTGACGTCCCGCAAGCGGGACTACCTATAGAATCTAAAATGATATCGTAACTACCCAGGAACCGGGTTGATTAATAGTTATTCTCAGTTCACAAGTCAGAGTTATGGTATTAAGGGTACTTGGAGCATTGAATTTTACATTACCCTTAAAAGGAAAGGTAACCTGTTCAAATCCGGTAAAACCGCTGGCATACAAGTTTACATTTTCTATTCCTGAGCTTCCCTGCAGAAGAAGGTTGCTTACATCGGGTCTCGAAAATGTGTACCTGACATAAGGCCTGTCGCCGTTTCTTATACATGTTATCCTTCCTATACTGTTCATGTATTCAACAACATAAGGGGCCAAAGCAACTTTCCCTATGTATTTATCATCCTTCCACTGTCCGGACTGGACTGAATCTCTATTCATGTACTTAAAAGTATATTGACCTTCACCGTTCCTCAGGCCTTTTACCCATTTGCCAACATAGGTTTCTCCGGTTTGCCAGGTATAAGTTCCGATACCATCCGGATAGCCTTTTTTGAAATCACCTTTATAATGGTCAACTCCGATTGCTTCGCCCTGGCCGTTAGCGAGACCCTTTTTGCACGACCCGGTGTAAGAACCGCTAATCTTTGGTAAAAGCACCTTACAATCATCCTGTGCAAAGATGATTGAAATAAACAAAGACACTATTAAACTTACAGTAAACAGAATTATTCTTTTCATACCCGTGGATCTTAAATTATGATCAAAGTTACGGAAATAATATTGCATAACGAAGAGAGCCTCATAAGATTTCTTCTTTAAACTATTCCACATCAAACCACAGAGTCTGGCGAGCTTCATCCAGAGCTTTACGTGATTTACCGCCGGTACCGGTAAGCCAGATTTCATATTGCTTGGGGCCTGTTCCGAGAGGGAAGCTTGCCGGATCAATTGACAGAAGAATATCTATATCCGGAAAGGTTGTTTTCGCAATATACGAAGAAGGTACCTTTACCGGGAATAAAAAAATAGAGTAGATGGAAAATTATCTAAACGTTTAGCGTTCGTGAGTTGGTATGTTTATCAGGTTATTCCTTAAACAGCTTCACGTTCATGGCAGCAGGTCCTTTGATTCCTTTGCCGATTTCAAAGACGACAACATTATTTTCCTTAATGGGTTCCAGCAGGCTATTCATATGAACGAAAATGCTCTGATGAGATTCCAGGTCGCGGATAAAACCATAACCCTTTGATTCATTGAAGAAAGTGACGACTCCTTTCCGCACGAAACCGGGAGCATTTTCTGGATTGTTTTTAGTTATTTTCAGCTCAATATCTTCTGCTTCAATAACTGTTTTCTTATCAGGATCCGGTGGGGTTGCAGAGATCATTCCGAATTCATCAACATAGGCGATCATATCGTCGAAGCTGCTTTTTTTCCCTTCCATTTTCTTCTTTGCACGCTTTGCTTCTTTCTCTTTTCTCTTCTTCTCTTTTTTGTTTCTTACTTCCTTTTTACTGAATGTCTCCTGCGATCTGCCCATAATCTGAATTTCCGGTAAAGGTACGAAAATATTCCGGGAATACTATTCCCTGGCAGAGGGATTGTCTTGCCCTCCGGTTGCAGGGCTGTCTTGACGCTTCGCTGTCTTAAGGTCTTTACGGGCTTCGCCCTGTCTGTTCCGCTTTGCGGAACGTCTTTTAAGTCTTAAAGACTCCAAGACAGCGAAAGAAGTGAGCAAGACAGGAGGCGCAGCCGACGTTAAGACCTCAAGAATAATTTTTGCTCCATTACGCCGTTATACCGTTGTACCGTTGTACCGTTGCGCCGTTGTGCCATTGAGCCGTTGCGCCTTTCCCTCTTTTAACAATAATTCTTGTTGCAATATTTATTAGTCATTTATATTCTAAATTGCAGGTTATTAAAATGAATAATTAATACGGATCTCAGGTTATGCATCCAGAATATTTACCGGTAAACGGGAAAACCTATTCCTTATTCGGGAAATCAGATTCGACAACCGGATATTATGAAACAATAAGGATGCTTGCTGATAAGATCCTTGCCTTGAATCCTGATACCAGGGACCTGATTGAAAAGATCCGGGAGTTTTCTTCAAAAAAGAGAATCCTGAAAAAATCATTAAGGATTAAGGATCCCGGCAACCTGATGGCAGTCATTCTAAATCTGATCGATCCTTATCTCAGGATATATACGGAGAATACAGAAGAGCATCTCAGAACGCTTCCCCTGTTAAAATTTTGGGACCGCAGGCTTGCCACCACGAGGGAGCAATATCACCTTTATATGCTTGAAATTGAACTGACCAACCTTTCGTTCAGGTCTGAATTTATTAAGGCAGACATAAAAATCGCCTTAATGCCTTACTGCCTGCAGGATTTTTCAGTCAGCTGTAAATCGGCAAAAAACGGATTTGACTATCAGTGCAAACATTGTTCTGCAAAGTGTTTTCAGAATTATGCCAGCACAATACTGGAAACTAATCATATTGAACCATATATATGGATGGGAGGAAATATGAAACAGCTTGCAAAATATACATCGAAAGAGAAAAGATCTTTTGGCGTTTTAGGAATTGCATGTGTACCTGAGCTGACATTTGGAATGAGAAACTGCCGTAAAAATGGCATCCCGGTTGTCGGAATCCCGCTAAATGGCAATCGATGTATCCGCTGGTTCGGCGAATTCTTTCCAAATTCCATTGATCTAACTGAACTCGAAAGATTGGTGGCATCAGGATTGTAACTCATTCCTGCAGTCTCAAAGTATATTTTGATCCTTCTTTGTTCAGTTTTTCACAACCACTTAAGAAAATTTCACCTTTTGCATAAAAAAACTTCAAAATTATTTTGTTTTAATAAAAATAACATATAAATTTGCGTTTATATAAATGTTACTTTATATGGATGATCTTAAAAAGCTTCAGCTGATTTTTCAAACATTGTCTGACTATAACCGGTTAGGGATAATAAAGTTTATCTGTGAAAAAGAAAGCTCAGTTGGAGAAATAGTCAAAGCAACAAAACTATCACAACCGCTTGTATCACATCATCTTAGAGTATTAAAAGAAAACAGGATCCTTGAAGCCAAACGAAACGGGCCATTCATATATTATTACATAAGAGACAAAAAAATCCTTTATGCAATTAACCTGTTTTCAGAACTTTTTAAGGATTCTGAAGTAAAGTATAAACCCGGTTCCAAATTCTGTTCTGATTGGATAATTACCAGTATTAATAATAAAACATAGGAGGAATAAGCCATGACAATTAAGGAAAAAATGATGAATAAAATGATGGAAGACCAGTTTCAAAACATGTCAGCAGATGACAAGAAACAAATGATGGAAACCATGATGGATAAATTCTTTTCATCGATGTCGGATGAAGAAAAAAAGGAGATGATGTCAGGTATGATGCCAAAGATGATGGGCCAGATGATGGGGAACAGTCCTATGTCGGGTATGATGTCAATGATAATGGGTAAAAAGACAGGTAAAGCGGATAAAGGTGATGAAAACACAAAAATGCCCTGGGATATGTGTTGTGAGATGATGACCGGAATCAAGGAAACAGCAAATACTGCAAAATTTGCCACATCTGAATTAAGAGGGTTATTTGATGAATGGTGTCAGCAAATTGAGAAAGAGTTATTGGATTTAATAAAAGAAAAAAATTCAATAAAAGTTGATGAAATGTCTGAGAAATTTAATCTTTCAGAAGAAAGCATCAAATATCTGCTTGGCAGGCTGGCAGGTAAAAACCTTATTGATTACAAAGTTTAATTCTTGCTTTTCACAGAGCTCTGAATTCAATAGCGGATCGCCTTAATGCCATAACACCTTAATGCCTTAAAGCCTCCATCTCCATATTGCACGAAAACTACTTTTATAGTACCTTGCCCGGATAAATTAAGAATCATCCCGGGATGTTCCATACTATACTTACCCTGTCATACACAATTCCCAGCATTTACCTGTTTGTGCGTATCTGGCAGTTATTCATCAGTAAAGAGCAGAGAGTTTATTACGTGATTATTTACCTGCTTTTATTCCTGGTTTACCCGGTCAGCAATCTCTTCCGCGAAGGAGGTACAGCTCTGTCGGTACCAGCAAATTACCTGCTCCCGTTCTTTTTGTATGTCTTTCTTTTTGTGCTTTTCCTGGATCTCCTGCTTTTATTAAACATGCTGTTCAGGGTAATACCCCGCGAAAAGATAAAGAGCAGGTCGTTCAGGAGTATAGGATTGCCGGTAATTATTTTTTGTTCAATGGCAGTGGTAGTTGCAGGAATAATCAACTTCAATACTATCAGAACAACACAATACCAGGTTACTATCCCGGCAGGATCATCAGATATCAGTCACATAAAGATTGCCTTTGCTTCGGATTTTCATCTGGAAGAAAATACACCTGTCCGGTTTGTCGAAAGATTTGTGAAAGAGATTGAAAACATAAATCCCGATCTGATGCTCTTTGGGGGTGATATTGTCGAAGGTGACAGGGAGGATGAAAAAATGGAACATTTTGAAAAGCTTCTAAGCAGTATTACAACCATGTATGGTGTTTATGGAGTTCTTGGTAATCATGAGCATTATGCCCGGCAGGACAAAGGGAGTTTTTTCAGCAAAGCGGGAATTGAAATATTACGAGACAGTGTGTGTTTTTTCGATGGTTCTTTCATCCTGACAGGCAGAAACGACAGTCATACAACATCGAGAAAAAGCGCTGAAGAGATCATGAGGACCATTCCGGATTCCCTGCCGGTGATACTTGTAGATCACCGTCCCACAGAAATTGATCAGATCTGCAAAACCTCAGCCGATGTGGTCCTGTCGGGACACACCCATAATGGGCAATTATTCCCCATCAATTTCATCACACACAGTGTCTATAAGCTGAGTTACGGCTATTTGAAGAAAGGTGATACACATTTTTTTGTCTCAAGCGGCATCCGGTTGTGGGGACCTCCGGTACGTACTGCAGGTAAATCGGAGATCCTGGTGGTAGAGGTCAATCTATTAAAGACAGGCCGAAGGCCGTAAAGACAGCGAATCCCGCGTACGCGGGATGAGCAAGACAGTGGGCTCCTTCCATCCGTTGCACTGAATGAAGTAATTATCCTGAGTTAATGTATCTTTGCCAGGAAGAAATCTTCTTTTTATAAATCAGTTTATAATACGTGAATATGCCGCAGATTGCCATTATATCATCCAGTATCAGGACAGGAAGGAACAGTCACCGGGTGGCTTTATATTTCAAAAACTATCTGGAAGAAAATAAACTAGCAACAGTTGTGATGCTGGATCTGAATGAATACCATTTCCCGCTGTTTGAAGAAAGGCTGCGCTTACAGAAGGATCCGCCCGCAGCAGCCCTTGATTTTGCAGAAAAGATTAAAAATGCTGACGGTATTATTATTGTAACACCCGAATATAATGGCGGTTATCCTGCCAGCTTAAAAAATGCAATTGACCTGCTTTATAATGAATGGTACCATAAACCTGTCGCAATATCAACTGTATCTGAAGGTAGTTTTGGCGGCACACAGGCGATAACATCTCTGCAGTTTTCACTATGGAAAATGCGGGCATGGACGGTGCCCGCAATGTTCCCTGTTCCTGACGTAACAGCAGCATTTGATGAGAACGGGAAACCTTCTGGCAGTTATCTCAATGAAAAACAGGCTACATATTTTATCAATGAATTATTCTGGTGCATTAAAGCAAAATCACTGATGGAAAAACATGAATAAATGCCCGGATAAAATTCTTACTGCTTTACCAGTTCAACCCGGCGATTAAGAGCCTTCCCCTTTTCAGTATCATTACTGGCCACTGGAGCAGTCGGACCGTCACCACAGGCTTTGAGGCTTGCAGCATTTACAGAATGCTGAGATACAAGGGCATTAACCACTGCTGCCGCCCTGTCCATCGAAAGTTTCATATTTGCATCGAATGACCCTGTATTATCTGTATGACCGACAACATACAGCTTAAGAGCCGGATCGGCTTTCATCAATTTAGCGATTTCCTGTAAAGTTGGCTGAGATTCCGGT
>CAZLCF010000148.1:0-7433 GCA_964557905.1 uncultured Rikenellaceae bacterium
TTTTGGTCTTACAGTAATAAGGTCATCAGGCACATAAGCCTGATGACCTTATTTTTTATGCTGCCCTTCGGTTTTATAGGAGCACAGACATATTTTTTTGAGAAATACGGAGTTGAGCAGGGTTTAAGCTCCTCTAAAGTTTATACGGTCCTTCAGGACAAAAACGAATGGATCTGGCTCGGGACCGAAAGCGGCGTTTCAAGATTCAATGGATCCAAATTCGAAAATTTCACATTGGCCAACGGTCTGGCAGGCGGTGGTGTATATAGTGTGACTGAAGACTCGCTGGGCAGGATCTGGTTTGGTCACCTGAACGGGGGATTAAGCCTCTTTAACGGCAGAAAATTTCAGAAAATTAAGTTTGATTCTATTTCTGTTGCAGGTGACATAACAAGCATAAAACAAATAGGGAGTTATATCTGGATCACCACCATCAGCAACGGAGCTATCAGGTTCCCCTTTCCTGAACCGGGAGATACATTGCTGAGAGGTAAACAGTACAGTGGTAAAAGCGGCCTGGGTGATCAGATCTCATCTTCTTATATCGGGAAAAATAAAAATTTCTATTGTGTTGATCCAAATTTCGGCATTAAGAAATATAATCCGGAAAAGGACCAGTTTGAGAATTACAGTCCACCGGGTTTCCCTAAATACTTTGCTGTTATAACAATATTTGAAGATTCAAAGGGAGATTTCTGGTTCGGAACATACAACGGCGGCCTTTACAGATATTTTACGACTAAGGGTGAAATGAAAGTTTATGATTACCGGGATGGTCTTTCGAAAAACATGGTTTCATATATAACCGAAGATTACAGAGGAAACATTTGGGTTGGAACCTTTGGTGGAGGAATAACTGTTTTTTCCGGAGAAAAAATGCAGGTATTTAATAAATCAAACGGCCTTGATGCACTTACAATTCACTGGATTCTTGAAGATAAAGAGAAGAATATTATCATAGCAGATCATTTTACAGGAATAAGTATTTACAAGGGAGACCATTTTGTAACATTCTCTGACGAAAAAATTCTTCCGGATAAAGGTGTTTTTGCGGTTGAGGAGGATGAACTGGGAAGATACTGGTTCGGTACAAATGCAGGGATTTCCGTCTATAATCCGGAGATAAAGGATAATGGTCAGATTCAGATCTTTGATGATGCGAAAAATGCAATAGGTAATAAAATAAGATTTATCAAATCGGACAAGGATGGGAAAATATGGATTGGTACTGATGGCAATGGGCTTTCCTATTATGATCTGAAACTAAAAAGGTTTATTTATGATACGGGCATAAACAGTTACCTCGATGCTCAGAGGATAATTACTGCGCTTGAAATCGACCAGCAGAACCGTCTGTGGATAGGCAATATGGACAGGCTGGTTGTCTGGGATGGTTCAAAAGAAGAGATCAAAACTTATACACAGGCATCCGGTCTTGCAGGCAACTGGATCAAAGTTCTTTTTTGTGACAATAACAATAATATCTGGATAGGTTCGGAAAACCGGAGCGGACTGACAAAGTATGATTCTTCAACAGGAAAATTTGAACTGATAAACATTGGTGAAGGTTATGTACCCATGACAATTGCCCAGACAGTTGATTCAAGGATCTGGGTTGGCACTGTCAGCGGATTACTTGGCATCGAGAATGATTCGGTTACCGTTACTCTTAATGAAGAAACTGGCCTTCTGTCGAATAACATAAAGCTGCTGCAGCCTGAAGGCGATCACTTCCTTTATATTGGTACAAATTCCGGCCTGAACAGGTACAACCTGGCTGACAGCACAATTGCCTCATTTACAAAGAGGAATGGATTCACGGGAATTGAAGCCTCAGCAAATGCTTCAATAATGGATACTGAAGGTAATCTCTGGTTCGGTACGGCCAACGGGATCATCAGGCTCACTCCCTCCAATATGCCTCCGGTGGATGCAAAACCCCAGACTCATCTCAGCAGTATGGGCGTGAATTATCTTCCAAGGGAGATGAAAAAGGATCTTAAGCTGAATTACAAGGAAAAATCACTGGTGTTCAATTACTATAGTGTAAGCCTTACTGATCCGGAGGCCGTTAAATTCAAAGTGATGCTGAAAGGTGCCGATCCTGACTGGAGGCCTCCGACAAACCAGACTATGGAAGATTATCCTAACCTTGCTCCGGGACACTATACTTTCAGGGTAATGGCATCAAACGCTTATGGATACTGGAATGAGGATCCGGTTGAATTTGCATTTGTAATCAAACCGCCATTCTATCAAACTCCATGGTTCATTACCCTCTGCCTCATCCTTGCCGCTATTGGAGTTATGTCATATATTAAGATAAGAGAAAGAAATCTTATCAGGGAAAAGAAGATACTTGAAATAAAAGTAGCTGAAAGAACCGCCGAGGTTGTACAGAAAAGCATGGAGATAGAAGAGAAGAACCGTGATATAACTGCCAGTATAAGGTATGCTGAACGGATTCAGCGTGCTATGCTCCCCAGGGAGGATTCGTTCCATGAGACTTTTGTTCTTTATATGCCCAAGGATATTGTAAGCGGCGACTTTTACTGGATGTATGATAACGGCGACTATCAGTTCATTGCAGCCTGCGATTGCACAGGGCATGGTGTGCCGGGAGCTTTCATGTCAATAATAGGTCATAACTCTCTTAATAAAGTTGTAAGGGAATATGGAATTATAAGACCGGGTTCTATCCTGGATCAGCTGAATATTGAGGTTGTCAAAGCCCTGATGCGGAGGAATGAAGAGACAATAAACGACGGAATGGACCTTACGCTTATTGCTTTCAACAAAAAAGAATTTACTCTTGAATTTGCAGGTGCATTTAATTCGCTTTACCTGGTAAGAAATGGTGAGGTAATAATGTACAAAGGTGACAGGTTCCCTATCGGGATGTCATCAATTGAAGCGAAGAAGACATTTTTAAATGTACATATTGATATCAAATCAGGTGATATGGTTTATATGTGCTCTGATGGCTATGCAGATCAGTTTGGCACAGCTGAATCCAAAAAATATAAATCGGGTAATGTAAAGAAACTATTAGCTCAGATATATAACCTTCCTGTTGAAGAACAGCGCACAAGACTTGAGAAGGAAATACTTGACTGGAAGGGAGATCTTCCGCAGGTTGACGACATAATGTTTATAGGAACAAGGATCCCGTAAGGTCAGATCTTTGCTATCTTGCGCCATTCTTCATTTCCCCTGTCCTTTTTGTTCAGGGCAATGATCACTTCTTCAGGAGTATTGACTATTTCCCAGATGCCTTTATGTTCCTTCCTGAGAAAATGACTGTCAACCATATTTTCAAAAAAATCAAAAAGTGACTGGTAAAATCCAAGGGTATTCAGGATAATTATCGGTCCGTCAAACAAACTGAGCTGTTTAAGCGTAATTGCTTCTGTAAGCTCCTCAAGAGTGCCAACTCCGCCTGGCAAGGCAACAACAGCATCTGACATGGCAAACAATTTCTTCTTCCTTTCCGCCATATCGGGAGTTATTATCATTTCATAGATCCCTTTATGACCCCAGCCCTCTTCATTCATAAATGAAGGGATCACTCCAGTTATTTTGCCGCCGTTTTCAATAACTGCATCGGCCAGCTTTCCCATTAAACCTATACCGCCGCCGCCGAAAACAACATCCATCCCCTCTTTTGCAAGAAGTGATCCCAGTTTTGAAGCAGCCGCTTCATATTCATTATTTATCCTGCTGCTTGAGGAGGCAAAAACGCAGACTGTCATATTCAATAATTAAAAAAGCCGTTACAGTTATTCTGTACGGCCATTATTCATAAAATCATTATTTAAAGCAATTCATTAAGTTTGTTGATGAAATTGTTCTTCGGGACTGCTCCCACCTGCTTGTCGGCAACTTTCCCACCCTTGAAGAACAGGACCGTCGGGATATTTCTTATTCCATACTTCGCAGTAACCAGGGGATTGTTATCGACATCACATTTAGTAACTATCACCTTTTCAGAATAGTCTTTTGAAATTTCTTCAATGATAGGTGCAACCATCCTGCATGGACCGCACCATTCTGCCCAGAAATCAACAACGACGGGTTTGTCAGATTTAATTACAATTTCCTCAAAGTTCTTATCATTTACCTCTAAAGCCATAAAATATGATATTATTGATTTAAACAAAATGCCTGTCGTAAATATAGCTAATTAACTTTATATTCAATGCCGGGATGATCGTCGAGATAAGAAATCAGATCGTTATTAAGCCGTACACGGACAGTTCTTGAGAACATCGGGAGAGAGATCCTGTCATCCGGATCCAGAAACAGGAATTTAAGTTCCGTATCACCCTTATTTTCCCTGATAAGATCCTTCAGCTCACTGATCATTTCCTCGCTTAAATTTCCGGGATTGATTTTAAGTGTAATGGATTTGATAAGCTCATCCTTTACACTCGACAGCAGGTTGATCTTCTTAATGCTGAACTCCAGTTCATCTTCTCTGAATTTCCTCTTCTGGACTCTGCCTTTTATGAGCAGGTAATATCCCGTAATTAAAAATTTACTGTTATCAAGATAATCCTTATCGAACATTATGAACCTGAACGAATCGGAATAATCCTGAAGAGTAAAAGAGCCATAGGGTTTCCCATTTTTCCCAATACCGTTTTTTGTTTCGGTCACCATCCCGGCAACAACAACTTCCCTGTCGAGATAATCCCGGAGGTTCTGTAATTCCGCAAGCGTTGCCGTCGTAAAAGTATCGATTTCAAGTTTGAAATCATCGAGAGGATGTGATGAAAGGTAAATTCCGATCACCTCTTTTTCGCGATTGAGCTTTTCCAGTTTTGGCCAGTCGGGACATTCCGCAGGTTCTGGTTTTATCATGTCAAATCCGTTGGAATCACCGAACAAAGTTTGCTTGTTTGAAACTTTGATAGTCTTGGCATTGTTACCATAACGTATAAGACTTTCGATGAAGCTTGAGCCCTTTGTATCGAGCGAAAAGTATTGTGCTCTTGAAATTCCTGTAAAGCAGTCAAATGCACCAGCAACAGCCATTGCTTCGAGATTCTTCTTATTGAGGGAATTGAGGTTAACCCTTTCAACCAGATTATAGATATCCTTGTACAGTCCATTTGTTTCTCTCTCTTCAATTAGCTGAAGTACAGCACTTTCACCAACTCCTTTAATCGCACCCAGGCCAAACCGGATATTACCGTCCTTATTTACTGTGAACTTTACATTGCTCTCATTTACATCAGGTCCGAGAACTTCCATCCCCATCCGCCGCGTCTCATCCATGAAGGTGGTAATCTTTTTAATATCGCTGATATTGCGGCTTAGTACAGCAGCCATAAATTCTGCGGGGTAGTTAGCTTTCAGATAACCGGTCTGGTAGGCTATGAGAGCATAACAAGTGGAATGTGATTTATTGAAGGCATATTGTGCAAAAGCTTCCCAATCAGACCATATCTTGGTCACTATATTTTCATTGTAACCATTTTTGCTGCATCCTTCAAAGAATTTGATCTTCATCTCATCCATAATGGATCTCTTCTTTTTACCCATTGCCTTTCGCAGGGAATCTGCTTCTCCTTTAGTAAAACCTGCAAGTTCCTGTGAAAGAAGCATGACTTGTTCCTGATAGACAGTGATCCCATATGAATCATTGAGATATTTTTCCATTACCGGTAAAGGATAGTCAATTTTCTCCTTCCTATGTTTTCTCCGGATAAACTTGGGAATATACTCCATTGGTCCGGGGCGGTACAGAGCATTCATGGCAATCAGGTCCTCAAACCTGTTTGGCTCAAGGTCTCTCAGGTATCTTTTCATTCCGGTTGATTCAAACTGAAATATACCGGTTGTTTCGCCATTGCTGAATAATTCAAATGTCTTTGTGTCATCAAGAGGAATTGTATCTATATTAATACCAATGTCTTTCGATTTCTTAACATTCTCAACCGCATCCCTGATTATTGACAGTGTTTTAAGTCCAAGAAAATCCATTTTCAGCAGGCCTACTGACTCTACATGGCTACCATCATACTGGGTAGCATATAATTCGGTATCTTTTGCCGTGCAAAGGGGAATATAGTTGTCGAGTGAGTCTTTTCCAATTATTATGCCGCATGCATGTACACCTGTTTGCCTTACCGAACCTTCGAGCACTTCTGCATATTTGAGCGTCGTTGCAATAAGCTTATTTGATGATTCTCTTTCTTTTGCCAGTTCAGGTACTTCATTATAGGCCTGGGCAAGTGTCACTCCGGGCCGCTCAGGGACGAGCTTGGCAAGCCTGTCAGCGTCGGGCAAAGGGAGTTTCTGGACCCTGGCAACATCTCTTATCGCCATTTTGGCGGCCATTGTGCCAAAAGTAATGATATGTGCCACTTTATCGTGCCCGTATTTATCAACGACATATTTAAGGACGGATTCCCTTCCGTCTTCGTCAAAATCTATATCGATATCGGGCATTGAAATACGGTCAAGATTCAGAAACCGTTCAAAAAGGAGTCCGTATTTAATAGGGTCTATATCGGTTATCTTAAGGCAGTATGCCACAGCAGATCCTGCAGCGGAACCTCGTCCGGGGCCTACTGAGACTCCCATTTCCCTGGCGGCTCTCAGAAAATCCTGGACAATAAGAAAGTAACCCGGGAATCCCATTTTGGCAATAGTCTCCAGCTCAAAATCGATCCTCTCTGTCTGTTCCCCGGTAAGAGTTCCCCATCTTACTTTTGCCCCGTTATAAGTCAGGAACCTGAGATATTCATCTTTATCCTTATATCCTTCGGGCAGTTCGAATTCAGGCATGATGGGCTCGTGGTCAAGCTTATATTTTTCAATCCCGGCAACAAGATCAGGAACATTATCAATTACCTCAGGAAGATCGCTGAAGATTTTCCTCATCTCCTCTTCACTTTTAACAAATTCCTGCTTTGAATATCTTAGCCTGTCAGGATCATCAATATCTTTTACAGTGTTAATACAGATAAGCCTGTCGTGCGCTTCAGCATCTTCTGAGTTTATAAAATGCACATCATTTGTGGCTATCAGCTTCACATTATATTTTGCCGAGAGCTTCTTCAGAACCTCTATAACCTTTTGCTGCTGGGGAAAAGCAGTTCTGTCAGCGTCCGGATCATAGGTTTCGTGCCGTTGCATTTCCAGATAGAAATTCGCACCGAAAATATCCAGGTAGCTTTTAAGTGCAGCTTCTGCACCTGCCATGGTCCCGTTAAGAATCTCATCTGGGATCTCTCCTGCAAGACATGCTGATGATGCAATCAGACCTTCATGGTATTTTGCAAGCAATTCCTTGTCGACACGCGGTTTATAATAAAATCCTTTGATCCATGCAGTGGAAATCAGCTTAATCAGATTCCTGTATCCCGTAAGGTTTTTTGCCAGCAGGATGAGATGGTCGCCTGACCGGTCTTCTTTCCCGGTAA
>CAZLCF010000149.1:0-7425 GCA_964557905.1 uncultured Rikenellaceae bacterium
TACGGCGCGAATAGAAAAGATTCTTGTCATCAAAATCATAATTGAAGATAGTCAGGCCTTCAAGGAAAAATGGACGTTTTTCTTCATAAAATGTTTCAAATGCAGTCAGGTTCATCACTGAAGGGTCGGATTCCACCTGACCGAAATCGGGATTTACAGTCAGATCTACAGTGAAATTGCTAGAGATGCCGATCTTAGCATCAAGCCCCAGGTTGCCGCTCCATCTTCTGCCATTTTCAGTGAACGGATTACCGGGTTCTTCCTTCATGGTCTTCAGGTCACCAAGAATAAAGGGCATTACCTCAAGACGGCGCGATTGTTTTAAACCGCTGATTCCTTTCAGCTCACCAAAGTTATAGAGCATTCCGGGACCTGTTTTTGACTGGATCTCCCAGTTGCTTTCTTCCTGCACCCTGGATATCCAACGCCATGTATGCATTCCCCAGACCTGTTCTTTTTCACTGCTGTAACGCAGCTGGCTTAAGGGGATCTCCATCTCGGCCACCCATGCAGAATCTTCAAGGCCTGTTTTTCCCTTCCAGACAGGATTCCAGTTGAAATCCCAGTCCATGGGATTAAATAAGATAAGATCAGATTTCTGTCCCCAGGCAGTCAGGGTAAATTCAAATCCTGTCCTGTAATCGCGGTAGCTGTCAAAGGTTACACCCATCATATCACCGACCTGTTCATCGCGGACACCCGACATGCGTAAAATTTTGTCCGGTTCGCCGTCAAAACCGCGGAAAGCCACGTAGAGGTTTTTGTCGTCATACTGAATATTGAACTCCGTTGGCCATGTTGGTTTGGCTCCCTCATCAGGAATCCACTGGTGATATTCGCCTGCCCATGTTCCCTGCTTCCAGCATTCATCATCAAGCTTGCCATCAATCACGGGTTTAACTGTGACTAAGCGTGCTGTAGTGTAAACAGGTTGTTTCTTAGCCGGCTTTTGACCAGGGACTGTATCCTGGATATAATTGTTTGAGAAAAAAGGCAACCCCGGCACCGTAATAAAAACTAAAAATATACACAATAAGAGAGTTCGAAGAAACCCTGATAATCGAGTCATATAAAATTATTTGTTAGAATTAGAAAAAATATTACTGCCAAAATTAGTAGAATAACTTATTTTTAACAGGTTTTCATTTATATTTATTGGCAGTAAATGAGTAATCCATTTTAGATATGAAAACAACAAACATGAAAGCAATGATGAAATTATTCTCGGCATTATTTATTGTATGCTCATTAAATTATATTTCATCCGGACAGGATCCGATGGGACCACCACCCGGGGGACAACCGCAAATGCAACAGAAAACGGATTTGCTAATCCCGATAAGTACCAGGAATACGGAGCTGGTTTTCAGAGTCAACGGCAGGGATGGAAGAGTATATCAGGCATACCTCGGCAAGAAACTGAATAAACCTGATAATCTATCACAAACAAGAGATGCCGGTCACCTGGCATATGCAACATTTGGCACAGATAATCTTTTTGAACCGGCTATCCGGGCTACTCATAATGACGGCAATCCCTCGCTCGAACTGAAATATGCCGGTCAGCAGTCTGAAACAATTGACGCCAATGTTACTCTTAACAGAATCCTGCTTAAGGACCCTGAATATCCGTTTGAAGTTACACTTTACATTAAAACTTTTGCTGAAGAGGATGTCATTGAACAGTGGGCTGAAATTAAACATAATGAAAAGAAACCTCTTACAATTTATAACTACGCTTCTTCAATGCTCCATTTCGATGCCGAGAAATACTGGCTAACCCAGTTTCATGGCGACTGGGCTGAAGAGATGAAAATCCAGGAAAGTGAACTAACAGCAGGGATTAAAATCCTGGACACAAAGCTAGGAACACGCGCCCATATGTACCAGACACCCGTATTCTTTTTATCACTGAACAGAAAATCTGATGAGAATAACGGTGAAGTGCTGGCAGGAACGCTCGGATGGTCAGGTAATTTCAGGTTTCTCTTTGAGGTGGATGAAAAGGGTTCACTGAGGATAATTTCCGGTATAAATCCCTTTGCTTCAGAATATTCGCTTGATCCTGGAAAAGTATTCAAAACTCCTTCAATGATCTTTACATATTCAGCAGCAGGCAAAGGCCAGGCAAGCCGTAATCTTCATCACTGGGCAATAAAATATGGAATCCTGGATGGTACAGGTACCCGTTTTACGCTTCTTAATAACTGGGAAGCTACATACTTTGATTTTAATGAAAAGAAGCTTACAGACATTCTTGATCATACGAAAAAGATGGGGCTTGATCTATTCCTTCTCGATGATGGCTGGTTCGCCAATAAATATCCAAGGAATAACGATCGCGCCGGATTAGGTGACTGGCAGGAAAACAAGGCAAAATTACCAAACGGGCTTGGCTATCTTGTCAAAGAAGCTGATAATAAAGGAGTTAAATTTGGAATCTGGATTGAGCCGGAGATGGTCAATCCTGAAAGCGAGCTTTATGAAAATCATCCTGACTGGATACTTAAGCTTCCAAACCGTCCGGAACATTATTACAGGAATCAGCTTGTACTTGACCTCACAAATCCAAAGGTTCAGGAGTTCGTTTATAATGTCGTGGATGGAATGCTTACGGCGAATCCCGGAATTGCTTTTATCAAGTGGGATTGCAACAGAATGATGACCAATACCTATTCGGTATACCTGAAAGATAAACAGTCACATATTTATGTTGATTATGTAAACAGCCTTTACAGTGTACTTGAACGTCTTCGACAGAAATATCCTCATCTTCCGGTGATGCTCTGTTCAGGCGGCGGTGGAAGAGTTGATTATGGCGCACTTCGCTATTTCACTGAATTCTGGGCAAGCGATAATACAGATCCGCTTGAAAGAATATATATTCAATGGGGATACTCTTATTTTTTCCCTGCAGTTTCGGTATGCAACCATATAACCTCATGGGGAAATCAATCTTTGAAATTCAAAACTGATGTTGCCATGATGGGAAAGATGGGGTATGATATCAGGGTTGATGAATTAACTGAGAATGAGCTGAAATTCAGTCAGAATGCAATCCTGAATTATAAAAGGCTGAGTGATATTATCTGGCACGGTGATCTCTACAGGCTTGTTTCTCCATATGAAGAAAACAGGGCAGTTTTGATGTATGTAAATAGCGCGAAAGATAAAGCTGTTCTGTTTGGATATACACTTAACGCCCGGTTTGGTGAGACTTTCAACCGTGTAAAACTACAGGGACTTGATCCTGCCAAAACATATAAAATTCAGGAGATAAATGTTTCTGGTGAAGAGAGATGGAGAATGGGAATGTCGGAAAGCGGAAAAAGTTATACCGGAGATTATCTGATGAAAATAGGCCTCTCAGTTGGTTCAGCCAATCCCTTAACGAGTGTGGTCTATGAAATAAGTGAATAGGTAAATCCGGTCATAAATTTGGAAAGAAACGGGGAACCTGCTTCATATAATCGCTGTATTCCGGAATCCGTTTTACAAGATCCTTCTCTTCATATCTTGATTGCAGGACAATCCATAACACTCCGGCAGCAGATGCGATTCCAACCTGTAAAGAAGGCCACAGCATAAATAATCCGGCAAATTCAAGGAAAGTGCCGCTGTGAATCGGATGACGGACCATAGAATAGATTCCCTTATTGACCAGGGTGTCTCCTGTTGAGGGAGCTGCAGCTTTCAGCCTGATGCTTACCAGTGCAATTGTAATTATCACAGCTCCGATAGCTATAATTATCCAGCCAATAATCTGAACAGGCAACGAAATCTCATACAACAATTTTGAAGATGCACGGATTGCCATGACAAATCCAATTGCCCATAGCGGGATTCCGGTAACATCTCTTAAGATGATTGTAATGAATGTACCTGTTTTTCTCCCCCACTTTTCAGAAAATGTTGTGGTAAAGGCACTTGCCAGGTTTGATATAAAACCCGGAATAAGAAATAAAAGAAACCAGTACATCAGTTCCTTCTTTTTTTGGAGAAATAAGATGTAAGTTACGAATTATTATTTAATTCAATTGGAATCCCATCCTGCAAGCCGCGCCCATAGCCACCAGGCAGCGTATGCCTTCTGGTTGGCATTGAGAGGTTCACTGTGTGCTGATGAGCAACTGAACCAATCAACTCCCTGTGTATGAGAATTCTGCCATTCCACTGCCCAGTTCCCATCAAGGGTTCCGTCATTGTTGGTATCATAGGCACAGGCGTCATTCGGCTTCTTATCGCCAAAATAAGTGCCATCAGGATTATAACATTCTAGGTCGGCAAAATCAAATAATATTTTATCATTTTCCTTACAATAATTTCTTATCTGCTCGTTTCGTAAATGCAGATTTCCTGTCAGCCCTGTTCCGTCCAGGTGACCTGTCATATAGACAAATTTAACATCCGGGTAATCTGATTCAAGATCTGCCATCAGATTCAGGTATGTATTAATGTCAGCTTCGGTCGCTGAAGAAACCTGTCCGCACCATGACCAGATGATCACATTTACATCAGTGTTCGAATTAAGATAGGTTCTTGTTCTGTCGGCCCATGATGTTCTATCTGGATTCCCAAGGTCTCCTGACATTGCATAATCATGTAAATCAAGCGCCCCATTTGTACCACCGTTATTCCATGAATAGGTAGTTCCCTTAAAACTTACAAGCCCGGTCATGCCGTCAGTAATCTGGCTGCCATGTGACGTATGTCCGTAAGCAATATGAAGGTTTTGTTTTGCAGCTGTGATATATTCAGCCGGGATTGAACTCAGCTTTGTACAATTATGGTCAATGACCATGTTGTCAAATTTCGGTCCATCCTGATTTGTTTTTTCACATCCTGAAATTGTAATTGCTATAAACGACAGTAAAAATAATCTTAAGATTTTCATATTTTTTTTGTTAATACAATTATTTATATCTCTGATAAATTATTATATATCAGGTTATCAATTAATAAGACACAGGAAATGACAGAAAAGGTTGCAGGTTCAGGGATTTTCTGTCAGGTCTTCAGTTTCAGCCACGGGTTCCGTAGCTGTCTGAATTCCTTTTGCCACTTCTGGAATTATTCCCATTTTAATATAGACCGGCCGGACTATGGTTTTAAGTTCGGGGAGCTTTCTGTAAAAAATGATAGCCCCCGTCAGGCAGATAGCTCCTCCAATAAAAATAGTAGCAGGAGTCCCAATGGCTTTTGCCAGGGCGCCTGCAATAAGGCTTCCGAATGGTGCTGTTCCCATTATAGCCATAGTATAGAAGCCCATTACCCTGCCCCGTTTATCATCATCCGTAATGGTTTGAAGAATTGTATTGCTTGATGCCGAATGGAGCATCATGCCCAGTCCCGTAAAAACAAGGAGAAACATTGAAAGAAGAAAGAACCTTGAAAATGCAATGGATATTAGACCGATGCTAAAAAGAGCACAAGCTGCAGGTATAAGTCTCCCCAGCTTCAAAAGTGATTCCTTTGAGGCAAGATAAACCGCGCCAAGAAGAGCTCCCAGTCCGGCCGCTCCCATCAGGAAGCCAAATGTATCCGACCCTCCATGCAATACTTCTTTTGCATAAACCGGCATCAGGACCTGGTATGAAGTACCCATCAGGCTTACAAGGCCCAGGAGAAGAATAAGATGTTTTATGGGTGCGAAACCGAATGTATAATCCAGACCTTCTTTCAGCTCCCGGAGCATATGATTTTCCTTTTTCTTTATTTCCCGCCTGGGCACGCGCATCATTAACAATGAAGTGATTACAAACACATAACTTATCGCATTTATCAGGAAGCAAATGCCTTCTCCGGTTGTGGCCAGCATTAATCCTGCAATTGACGGGCCGATAAGTCTGGCTCCGTTGAACATCATTGAATTCAGTGCTATTGCGTTTCCCAGGTCTTCTTTTTTCTCAACCATTTCAATAACGAAGGAGTGCCTTGAAGGAACGTCAAAGGCATTTATACAACCCAACGCTATGCTTAATGCAACAATATGCCAGATCTGAATGTCACCGGTCAGGGCAAGTATTGCGAGTGTCAAAGCCTGGAGCAACGACACAATCTGGGTGACCAGCAGGACCCTGTACCTGCTGAACCGGTCAGTAAGAACACCTGCAAAAGGAGCTATGAGAAATGTTGGTATCTGGCCTGCGAAGCTGACAACTCCAAGCAATAAAGCTGATCCGGTAATGTGATAAACCAGCCATGGCATCGCAATACGTTGCATCCAGGTGCCAATAAGCGAAATACTCTGGCCGGCAAAAAACAAACGGTAATTTCTGTATTGAAGCGAACGGAAGATTGTTTTTATTCTTGATGATATCTTATTATTTGCCTGTTCCGTCGTCATTATGTTTTAAAATCGTTCCTAATAACTAAATTACCTTCAAAATAAATAATGCAGCAATTATTACTATGGTCAGTGATGACACTCCAATCGGGAACCATACAGGTGCTATCCAGGGTACAGGTATAAGAAACAAAACATCAATCGTTTTAAGCGTAGGCGGCCATTTGATAAGAATATAGAGGGAGAGATAGTAAAAAAGATCCCAGAACGCGAAAGTCCATAAGAATAACACTCCCCGTTCAATCCATGTTGTTCCGACAAGATATGCTATAACGACAAGCATAATAATTGTTGCGGCTTCCCTGGTCATTTCAATATAGAGATAACGCTTCGGGAATTTTTCAACTGATTCTTTATTCGATTCCGAATCAAGCATCCCGAGGGCTTTCCTGAGGTACACAACCACAACTCCTTCGAAATGCGCCATGGCAATTCCAAGAACAGCAAGGAGGGACAATTTTAACAACATTGTTATTTATATTTGATATGGTCCAAAGTTAAGAAATCTGTCTTAGTAGCATATCCGGATAATTCAGGCTTCAAAAAACCTGAAAAATGCTGGTATAAATACTACTAGCCCGGTTACAACCGATACAACAGCTGAAACCAGCACACCTGCCGCAGCCAGATCCTTGGCCTTTTTTATATTAAAATTGTATTCCGGCATTATTGCATCACAAAAATATTCCAGGGCAGTATTGAAACATTCGCTTGCCATGACAAGACCTGCTGCAAGAGTAACGGCAAGCCAGTGAGCTGGTGAAATCTTTAATATTATGCCTGCAATTATGGCCAGAAAAAGAATAATAATCTGAATCCCCGCATTGTTTTCTGACCTGACCAGGATCTTAATCCCGGACAAAGCATTCCTGAAACTGCCTGGCAATCCCCTGACAGTAAATTTATTAACCTTATCATTACCTGAAGCTTTCATAATTCAAATTTTAATCTGAGATTAAAAATAATTCAGCCGGCATGCTGCCGTAACTTACAAATTCCCAGGTGAATTCATTGCCTTTTACCCTGACAAGCACAAATCCTTCCTCAAATCCGCGAAATGGACCCTGCCACCATCCTGC
>CAZLCF010000150.1:0-7374 GCA_964557905.1 uncultured Rikenellaceae bacterium
CAACAAATGAATACGAATCAGCTTTGTCAAAATATCCCAGGTCACCGTCAAGGTTGACATAGATCCTTTCCCCTGTATCTTCAATAACGTAGAATGGTTTGATTATACGTTCCTTTGAGGTGTCGATGCTGATAAAATCGAAATATCCCCTATAAAATTCCGGTCGGTTTTTAAGGGAATCAGGCAATTGATCCCGGATAGTTTTCTCATTAATAAATGACAGAAGTCCGTTTCGTTGTGAAAAAACCATATTATTATCGATTTTAAAAGGTAAGGTCCAGTCATTATCGACCAGCCCATCGAATGAATCGTATTTATCAACTCTGCAGTCCGGAGGGCTTGTGAATTGCAGCCTCACTAATCCCTGGAGGGAAGTTCCAAGCCATAATGTAACAATACCGTCAGCAACTTCTTCCTCAAACCGAACAACTTCTTCTGTTATTTCTGGCAGCTCTTTCAGCTTCTTCCATCTTCCGGAGTATTCATACAGCAATAATTTCTCTTTTACTGAAACAAACAGTGTCTTCAGTTTTTCCGAATAATAAAGAATGTTTATTTCAGCATTATCGATCTTTGTGATCTCATTGTCTTTTATCTCAAATATTCCATCCCTTGTGCCAGCGATTAACCGGTCATCAGCCAGGCAGAGACTTTTGATCTCTGTGGAAAGACCTCCAAAAGGCACAAATGCGGTTGCCAGGATTTTAAAGCTATTATTCTGAATGAATAGCCCTTCAGTTGTTCCTACAAACAAGTTCCCATTGTACCTGGTAATTGCCTTAATATTTCCGGATATTCCTGATTCAGGGCCAAACAATGACAGCGGGGAAGAATAATAGATTTGATCTATTCCGTTATCAAGCCCTGCCCATATATTCCCCTGGTAATCCTGGAACAACGAAAGAGTCGCATTGACTTTCAGACCGTTATCCTTATTTATAACCGATAATATTCTGAATGTTTCATCAGTTATGATTATACCATTGGAAAGCGTATAAATAGCTATTTTGCCATCGTTAAGTCTTATTGCGCCGTATATTTCTGATTGTCTGAAAACTGTACTGTCCTCCGTTTTTATCATTGCGCCCTCGAAAGAATCTTTATCTACAGACCAGAAGCCATTCTCCCGGGTTAACATAAAATACCTGTTCGGTGCGGAACTTTCCAGTATTGAAAAAACTCCAAAATCTTTAAAATATCCGCTTCCTTCAATAAGATGTAATTGGTTGCCGGAGAGCTTCATAATCCCTATTTCCCGCTGCCTGACATACAATTCATCATTGACAAGAAAAGAAATATGAAAAGAAGTTTCAGGATTTAATATAGTAAGTTCACTTTCTGAATAAAGAAAAATAGCCTCTGCGGACTGAAATGCCACATAATTTTTCCAAGCCCAGACACGAATTATGTCTGAAAAAATTGTTTGATTTTCCGTCAGCCGGTCGGATAATGAAACATAGGCAAGTTTCCCTGATTCATCCGGAGCAAGGTACCCGAATTCACTCTGTGCGCCGACATATACTACATTTTCATCACTCACTGCAAGTGATTGTACCCACACACTTTGATTCTTAATGGGGATAAAGGACCAACTGACGCCGTCATACTGCAATAATCCACCGGCATTCCCGAAATAGAGCACTCCGGTTTTGTCCTGGATGCACGCCAGGTTATTTGCCTCCCGGCCTTTCCCATACTCTCTTGGTGAGTAATATTTTATTTTGGATGTTGTCCTTTGCGAAAAGCACCAGGAAAATGAAGTCAGAAGGAACAGGAACAAAAGTGTTTTCCTCATACGGGAATCTGTTCAAAAGGTCTGATATTATGGCTTCAGGTCTAA
This sequence comes from uncultured Rikenellaceae bacterium, assembly GCA_964557905.1. GTDB lineage: Bacteria > Bacteroidota > Bacteroidia > Bacteroidales > VadinHA17 > LD21. The sequence continues at coordinate 1,841 of CAZLCF010000150.1, forward strand.
ATTATCAGCTAACCACATCTTTAAATTGTTTTCATCAACCTTTCCATAAAAATCCTTCATAAATAAGGATATCTCGCTTATTTTTTCCTCATACGGACTCATTTCCATCTGGTCAATGATTACTTTTATTTCCTGTTGAAGCTGAGGGATGTCAGGAAAGACGGGTGAGAAGGAACAAATTATCTCAGAACCATATTCTTCTCCTTCTTCAAGATACACCAGTTTCATCTCGCTGATCCGGGGATCGGGTATTACAATTCCATCAACTGTCAGCAGCTCATTCTTTTTGATAAGGAGAGTATCATTATGATAAGTCAGTTTCTTATTGATGATTTTGTTATTGTAGTCATACGTTATATAAAAGTAATTTCTGTCGGTAAGAGGAAAAATATCCGTATCGACTTTTATTTTCGCCTCATCCAGTATAACATAATCACCTTCAAACTGTCTTTTAAAATCATCTTTTCTTGAGCTGAATCCAACTGACCGCGTGCTTATTTTTCCGGCAGATGGCAAATAATTGGATTTTAAGCTTTTAAACTCGGCCAGATTCTGGGAAGTTATTATAAACCTTCCCTTTTGCGGATTAATTACAGCTGCTCTTGAATCAGGTATCTTAAACAAGAGGTTCTCATTCTGTGAAAAAGAAGTTCCGATTCCCAACGGCGATCCGGTCCGTTCGATGACAATATTGCCGCTTACTTTGATAACAGTAAAATAATCCTGGGCATATGCTGCCCGGACAAATAAAACCACTAAAAAAAGGACTATTGTTTTTCTCATGGCCTGCATGTTTAATAAGTGTTGTACAAGTTACATAAAAAAGTGAACATAACAATAAAACTTATTGCACAAAATATGCCAGGATTGCTAGTGTTTTCATCAAAATATAATTTTGAAAAGCGTGTATATCTCATTTAAATTGTGTACATTTGAGTGTGTATGAAGGTGCTCTTTGTATTATTTATTGTGCTTTTATGAAAACACAAAAACTGTTTCTTATTATTCCCCTCCTCTTCCTTTTTATTAATACTTCCTCCCAGGGTTTTCTGATTACTTCATTAAAAGTGGAATTCGATGGCAATCAATTGCTGATTGCCTATGATATTTTAGATAAAAATCAGACTGATCAGTTTTATGTCTGGGTGGAACTTGAGAAGAAAACCGGTGAACCGATAAAGGTGGAATCTCTATCAGGTGATGTTGGCGATAAAGTCAAAGCTGGAAAGGACAAGAGGATTGCCTGGATCCCTGCAAAAGATTCAGTTTTTCTTAATGAAGAGGTATTAGTCGAAGTAAAAGCTGAAAAATATATAAAATCGTTCAACAAAGGATCAATGGTGCTTTTGTCGACGGCGATTCCTGGTCTGGGACAGACAAAGATAAGCAAGGGGAAGCCGTACTGGCTGACCGGAGTTGCAGCTTACGGAGCCCTGGCCGGAGGTTTTGTCACTCACCAGATGTATCTCAAGACCTATGATGAGTACCGTATTGAGGAAGATCTTTCAACCAGGAAAGAGCTTTTTGATAAGACGCAACAGCAGCAGAATCTATCCAATGTACTGTTTATTTCAGGTGCAGCATTATGGGCGGCAAATATCATATGGGTTGCAGCAACACCCAACAGGTACCAGCCATTGAAGTATGTCAACCTTTCAGTGAATAAGACAGCCGGCTCTTATAAGAGTATTACATTATTGACTTTAAAAGTGGACTTTTAGTACCAACTGTATGAAGAAGCTTGTTTTTATTTTAATTCTTTGCCTCCTGCAGGCCATGAACTTGTGGTCGCAGGTTGTCAGCAGCGGAAAAGTACCAGTAATGATAAACAATAAAACCAGGCCGCAAGTCAAGCAGAATCAGCCCCCGATTTTTGAATCCAATGTTACAAAGCCTGCTGCGGATATGAATCTATCGCTCAGCGGCAGTAAATATTATGCTTTGATTGTGGGAATAAACGATTACAACGATCCTCTGATCAATGGACTGGACTTTTGTATAAGAGACGCAGAATCTGTCAATAATATCCTCACAACACGATATACATTTGATAAAGGCAATGTCAGATTTTTAAAGAATGCCACCATGGCACAGATAGTGGAGGCACTTGATTATTTTGCCAAAGTTGTCCGAAATACCGATAATTTCCTGATCTTTTATGCAGGTCATGGTGTATGGGATCCTGAGTCAGAGGTCGGATTCTGGCTTCCTTCTGATGCCCGCAAGGAAAGCACTCTCGCATGGTTCAGGAACAGCGCGCTTCGCGATTACCTTCGTGCGATCCGTTCAAAGCATACCTTACTTATTACTGATGCCTGCTTTGGTGGTTCCATATTTAAGTCACGTGCAGCATTTACGGATGCCCCACTGGCAGTGAACAAGCTTTACGAGCTGCCAAGCAGGAAAGCGATGACAAGCGGAACTCTTACTGAAGTTCCTGATCAGAGCGCCTTTCTGAAATATCTTATTGACAGGCTTGAAAAAAACACTGAAAAATACCTTTCTTCCGAGCAGCTATTCAGCAGCATCAGGATACCTGTGATAAATAACAGCGATGTCGTCCCTCAGTTCGGGGAGATCAAGGAAGTCGGGGATGAAGGAGGCGACTTTATTTTCATACTCAGGCAATAAAAAGAATATTCATTATATTAACTGCTTAATAACTAATTAGTTATTGTGTGACAGGAAAATGCACTTCCCATGAGAAATATTATCCCAAAGTTATTTTTGCCGTTTCTTTTAGTGCTTTTATTAATAGCCCTTACTGGCTGTAAGGAGATTGAAAAGGAGATGCTGGTTTCAACCGGGGAAGTTACCAGTATCCTGACCAATTCTGCTGACGCCTCAGGAGTGGTTGTTGACCTTGGTGAGGGTGGAGCCACTCAGCATGGACATTGCTATGCCAAAACACCAAATGTATCAGTCACTGATTCGAAGACACAGCTTGGCATACCTGCAGGCACAAGTGGTTTTACAAGTCAGCTTACAAACCTTGAAGCGGGAACCAAGTATTATATTAAAGCTTATATAACAGATGGGATAAAGCCCGCTTACGGAAAAGAGATAAGCTTCACCACTCTGGAAGCTTCAGTTCCTGTACTTACAACAACCGCAATCAGCTCTATAACAACAACAACATCCAGCAGCGGCGGTGAAATAACCAGTAACGGAGGAGCCCCGGTCACTGTACGTGGTGTATGCTGGAGCACTTCAAACGGTCCGACAACAGCAAACAGCAAAACATCCGATGGCACTGGTTCAGGGAGTTTTTCAAGCAGCCTGACCGGATTGACACCAAATACCACCTATTATGTACGCGCCTACGCAACGAACAGTGCAGGAACAGGTTATGGAAGTGAACTAAGCTTCAAAACAATAGTAACCAATCCCCCGACTGTATCAACATCAGCGATAACAGGAATAACACAGACTACAGCCACCGGTGGAGGAATCGTAACAAGTGATGGCGGAGCCTCAGTCACTGCAAGGGGCGTTTGCTGGAACACCTCAGGAAGCCCGACAACTGCTGATATCAAAACTACGGACGGAACAGGCACAGGTAGTTATGCAAGCAGCCTGACAGGACTGACAGGCAACACGACGTATTATGTCAGAGCATATGCAATAAACAACAGCGGAACATCATATGGTGAAGAACTTAGCTTTAAGACCGGTGCGACAATTCCTTCACTGACCACCACTTCAGTAACTTCAATTACCGTAACCACTGCGTCCAGCGGAGGGAATATAACAAGTGACGGCGGCTCTAATGTTACAGTGCGCGGTGTTTGCTGGAACACAGCTACGCTTCCAACAACTGTAAACAATAAGACAACCGACGGAACTGGTACAGGTATTTTTACAAGCTCACTCACGGGATTGACAGGTAATATAACTTATTATGTCCGTGCCTATGCGACAAACAGCACCGGTACGGCATATGGAAATGAACAAACCTTTACAACAAGCTCAGTTACTGTTGTAGTTCCAACCGTCTCGACAACCGCAGTTACAGCCATTACTCAAACCACTGCCACCAGTGGAGGAAATATAACCAGTGATGGAGGGTCTACAATTACGGCAAAAGGGGTTTGCTGGAGCACAAATGCAAATCCGACGATAGCTGATCCGAAAACATCTGACGGAACAGGTACAGGTGTATATACAAGCAGTATGTCCAGCCTGACTGGAGGCACAACCTATCATGTCAGAGCCTATGCAACCAATTCGGCAGGCACAGGATACGGATCAGATGTTACCTTTACAACCAGTCCCCTTGCTGTTGTTCCGACATTAACAACAACAGCGGTCTATGCCCTTGCCTCAACAACGACAAACAGCGGAGGCAATATAACCAGTGACGGTGGTGCAGCAGTTACGGCACGCGGTGTCTGCTGGAGCACTTCTTCGAATCCTACTACAGCTGATTCAAAGACTACAAATGACTCAGGAACAGGTGCATTCATAAGCAGTCTGACCGGATTAATATCGAATACAACATATAACGTGAGAGCTTATGCTACTAACAGCGTTGGAACAGCTTATGGCAGCCAGGTAACATTCACAACCACAGCTCAGGTAATCGATTATGATGGAAATACATACAACACAGTAAAAGTCGGCACTCAACTGTGGACACAGGAAAACCTCAAGGTCACACATTACCGCAATGGCGATGCTATACCCGAAGTCACTGATGGTAATATTTTTATTGTATTAACAAACGGAGCCTATTGTAATTACAATAATGATAATGCTAATGTCAGTATATATGGAAGATTGTACAACTTTTTTGCTACAGTTGATAACCGTAATCTTTGCCCGACTGGCTGGCATGTGCCGACAGAACCTGAAATAACAATATTTGAGAATTACCTTATTGCAAATGGTTATAATTATGATGGAACATTTGCAAATAACAAAATTGCAAAAGCGTTAGGTTCAACAACATATTGGGAAAGCTCATCTGGTGAAGGTGACGTTGGTAATACTGATTACCCTGTTTACAGGAACAAAAGCGGTTTTACAGGACAACCTGCAGGATTCCGACATCCGGATGGATTGTTTTGGTATATTGGGAAAGGAGCCGTCTGGTGGGCTTCGACAGAGATCAGCTCCTCACTTGCAGTGGCTTATAGTATTTTTAACATGTCTAGTTTTGAAGGAAATAGTAGAAGCACTGGCGATAATAAAATCGATGCTTTTTCTGTCCGTTGTCTTCAGGGAGAAGGCAAGGTATTACCAGCAGTCACTACAACTGCAATTTCGGGTATCGGTTCTTCTGTTGCAACAAGCGGCGGCAACATAACCAGTGATGGCGGAGCTTCAGTTATAGCACGCGGGGTCTGCTGGAGCACAACTGCAAATCCAACTACAGCAGACTCAAAAACTGATGACGGAACAGGTACAGGTTCCTTTACAAGAAGTCTGACCGGTCTGTCAGGAGGAACAACATACCATGTCCGGGCATATGCAACCAATTCTGTCGGAACAGCATATGGATCAGATGTTACGTTTACAACCAATCCGTTAAC
>CAZLCF010000151.1:0-7339 GCA_964557905.1 uncultured Rikenellaceae bacterium
TTCAGCATATCTATTTTGACGGAAGCGTGAAAAAGTTCAGCTTAAAGACGTTTTCCGTTGACCATGCGTTTGATTTCTTTGATGTAGACGGAGATGGTTTTGGTGAATATGTTTTTATTAATAAAGGTATATTGTATCTTTATGATCATAACAGAACCGAAATGTTCAGCAGGGAATTCGGCTCACCGGAACTCGGAGGCCCGATTAATTTTATTTTTTCAGCTTCCGACAGGGAAATAGGTGTTTTTGACATTAATGAAAACCTGATTTATCTTATTGACAAAAACGGTAAGACGATGAGCGGATTTCCGTTAAGAGGGGCTTCGATGTTCTCAATCGGGAAGCTGTCGGATAAAAACGGATGGCATCTCATAGTTGGAGGAACAGACAGGTTTTTGTACAATTACAGGTTGGATACAGAGAATAAATGATTCCGGTTATGGAAAGAAAATTATCTGTTTTTATTGTAGCAGCAGCTCTGTTTGCCATAGCAGGGTGCGTTAAGGAGACTTATGATATTGATAAGCTTTCAAAAGAAGCTCATCTGACGCCGGGTTTTGGTGTATCCGTGGTAAAAGGCATTATAACACTGAGCGATATCATCGAGCCAAACGATACTATAGTTTTTGACGGCGATACAGTATTTATTGACGATGAAAATGTAGTCACTTTTGTCTTCAGGAAAGATTCAATAATCAGCTTTAACCTGGAAGATTATTATGATCTGAATGATATGGTTTCACACAGTGATTCATTCGAGGTTGGTGAATTGAGCCTTGATCCTTTCCAGGGCAAAGTAAGCTATACCCTTGGGCAGATAAGCAATTATTTCTCTCCGGCATTAAGGGCACAATTTGCTGCCCTTGACGGAGCTACGGCAAATTTTCCTTCTTTTCCATCCACCAGTCTCGGGGAAATAACTTATACTGCATTTCCTAATTTTGAGAATGCCACTTTTTCGGAAGGTACTATTGATATTTTAGTTAAGAATAACCTTACGGCGCCCCTCAGCGGATTAAATATAAGACTTTATAATACGGCTGATCATTCCCAGGTTGGCGATGACGTGACAATTACTGCAATTAATCCGGGACAAACCGGAATAGCGAGCATCGACCTGGCAAACCTGACAGTTACGAATCATCTTACTGCTGCAATTGTACTCAATGGCAGCCCTGGTACCACAACACCAGTATTGATTGATCTTGATGCAAGCAATATAGAGGTCACTGTTGCAGGAAGGGATTTGATGGTAAAATCCGGCAGGGTCATTTTACCGATACAGGATGTCATATCGCTTGACGAAGAAGATACAATATCTATTGATCCCGGCAGTGATGTGGAAATAAGCCTTATTAAAACCCTCACAGGTAATCTTACTTACGATGTCAACGTGTTGTCTCCGATATCAGCCTCTTTATCAATTACTTTACCCACCTCTTTGCGTAACGGCGTTCCGATTTCGGAAACCATAACCATTAGTCCGAATTCCGCTATCACCGGTAATATTTCACTTGCCAATTCGACTATTGATCTCGGGACAGTAGCAGCAACCCCATACAATATGCTGCCGGTCAGTTACAGCATTGAGGTAAGTTCAAGCGGCCAGATGGTTGATTTCAACAGTACCGATGAGATCCGTCTTGACCTTGAACTGCTCGATCCTGAGCTTGATTATGTGAAAGGATATTTCGGGCAGTATGGAGATACAATTGATTCCGATACGATTGACCTGGAAATAAAGGATATTCTTGATAATGTTTCAGGTAGTTTCCTGGTCTCAAGCCCGTCTGTCAGGCTGAATTATTCAAACTCATTTGCAATCCCGGTTGAAATAGATATGACTGTGGTAGGATATAAGATGGATGACAGTGTTGATCTTGATCTTGATCCTGTTATGCTCAGTTATCCTGCTGCACCGTCTGAACGTGATAAAACTGCGGTTTTTACCGTTGACAAGGACAATTCCCAGCTTCCGGAAATTATTTCCATGCCTCCGGAGAAGATCCGTATTGGAGGTTCTGCGGTAATGAATCCCGATGGGAATACAGGCAGCCGGGATAATTATATTTTCGGCGACAGCCGTTTCCTGGGAGATCTTGAAGTTGAGGTACCCGTAGAATTAAGGCTCAATAACCTTCAGTTTGCCGATACTGTTGACAATCCGGTGCAGGATGAAGATTTTAGCGACAGCCCCATCAAGCCTGAAGATTTTGAAACTCTGAAAATCCTTTTCGACATAAAGAACGGATTCCCCCTTGGTATATCCCTGAGTGTGAGCCTTTATGATTCCACAACTCAGTCAATAAAAAGTACAGTCAATGCGGCGGACATTCTTGCGCCGGCAAGCGTTGGCAGCAACGGGCGCGTTACAGAACCTGCACAATGCTCAACAGAAATTGAACTTAATAGGGATTTCTGGAATTCGATAAATGATGCCGATAAGATCATCTTCAGCGTCACCCTTGTAACCACAGATGGCGGCACTAGAGATGTAAAGATCTATTCGGATTATTACCTGGATTACAAAGCGGCTCTTTTCCTCAAACCGGATATCAAATTTGATTTTAAATAAACTTCAATAAAACAACTATATGATCAGGAGATTCAAGTATATTATGATAATGCTGCTGGCTGCGGTCGTTTATGATTCCTCTGCCCAGAACAGCCAGGTCCTTTATCATATGAACCTGCCCCAGAGGCATTTCCTTAACCCTGCCCTGCGGCCCTCAAATTCTGTATATATCGGATTACCGGCGATTTCGGGAATCAACCTGAATATTAACAATAATTTTTTCAATTTCTCTGATGTTCTTATACAGAGCGGCAATTCATTGATCACAATTTTTCATCCCGATTATGATATCCAAAACTTCATAACAAAGATCAAGGATGTAAATGCGATTGAACCGCAGGTCATGGTCCAGCTGTTCGGACTTGGATTCGATGCAGGAAAGGATCTTTATATTTTTCTTGATATTAATGAGCATGTTGAGGCAAATGTTGCCCTGCCCGGAGATATCATCAGGCTTGGTTTGCAGGGTAATGAACCTTTTGCTGGCAATAAGATCGATCTTTCATCACTGAGAACAGATATTATGTGGTACCGTGAGTACGGATTCGGATTTTCAAAGAACTTCACCAGGAACTTCCGGCTTGGAGTAAAAGGCAAATTGCTTTTTGGAATGGCCACAGTCTCAACAGACATCAGGTCGCTTGGAATAACCGTGAATGATGATTACAGCCATATTTTTGACGCTGACATGACGATTAATTTAAGTGCACCCTTAACTGTTAATCTGGATGCAGAGAACAATATTGATGGTTTTGAATTTGACAGCACAAGATTTGATGATGCCACCGGAATTATTGATTACCTTTTTAAACCCGAAAATATAGGTTTAGGTCTGGATATCGGAGCAGAATATAGTTTCGGCGACAGGTTCAGGGCATCTGCCGCCATTACTGATCTTGGCTTTATCAAATGGAAGAGGAATGTAACGAATCTGCAAGCCGATAGCAGTTTTGATTTCACCGGTATTGATTTGATGGATATTTATGACAGAGACATTTCACCTGATTCACTGGGAATGGAACTGCTTGATTCCCTTCAGCGTTCATTTTCCGCAACCACTGATGATACGCCTTTTACAACGTATCTTCCATTCGGTGTTTCCGTAGGAGGAAGTTTCAATCTGACAAAAAGCATCTCCCTGGGAGTTTTATCATATACCAGGTTTATCGGCAAACAGATCAAGGAAGCTCTGACTTTATCGGCCAATGTCAATCTAGGCAATGCATTTTCCTACACATTTGCATATACTGTCGCAAATCACAGGTACGATAACCTCGGTTTAGGCATGGCAGTCAGGGGAAGCATCTTTCAGTTTTACTTCCTGGCAGACAGGATCCCTGTAACATGGAACAAGATCGTTTCTGAAGATATTAAAACACCGAAGCCTGTCAGCTTCCTGTTTGGAGAAAATGCCATTCCTGTTCCCAACAGCTGGAATACCATACATTTCAGATTCGGAATGAATCTTGCTTTCGGGAATAAGGTCAGAAAGAAGAACGATAAGCCGATGGTGGTCATTCCGGAACAATTAAAAGAAAAATGATCCTTTTACTGCGAATCATACTTGTCAGTCTGATAATTTATCTCCTGGTCAGATCATTTACCAGGTATTTCCATCAGTATGATGAAAGAAGAGAGATGCCGGAAGACAAAGACTCCTCAGGAATAAAAAAGATCTCAAAAGAGACAGGTGAATATGTTGATTATGAGGATATTGATAAAAAATAGCTCGTTATTTATTTGATGACCTGAGCTGTTTTGCCAGGGCGTTGGCAAATACAAAATCATTAAGGATCTCACAATCGGAATGGAGGATCTCATTCTTGCTTCCTTCCCAGCAAATAATGCCTTCATTAATAAAAACGATCTTTTCCCCTATTTCCATCACCGAATTCATGTCGTGAGTGTTGACAATTGTGGTCATTGAATATTCCTCGGTAAGCTCTTTAATAAGCTCGTCAATAAGGATCGCCGTAATGGGATCGAGGCCTGAGTTGGGTTCGTCGCAGAACAGGTATTTTGGATTCAGTGAGATTGCCCTGGCTATTGCAACTCTTTTCTTCATCCCGCCTGATAATTCGGACGGAAAAAGCTTGTTTGCGTCGATTATGTTAACCCTGTTAAGGCAGAAGTTGACCCTTTCAATCTTTTCCTCAACGCTTTTGACGGTGAACATATCGAGCGGGTACATTACATTCTGCTCAACGGTGAGGGAATCAAAGAGCGCGCTTCCCTGGAAGAGCATTCCCATCTCCTTGCGGATCTCTTTCTTCTCCTCAAAACCAAGTTTATTGAAAAGGACATTTTCAAACCAGATCTCCCCGCTGTCCACCTCATGAAGCCCCACAATTGACTTTATCAAAACTGTTTTACCGGATCCGCTGCGTCCTATTATCAGATTTGTCTTACCCGGCTCAAATGAAACCGAGACATCATCCAGCACCTTTCTGCCATCGAACGACTTGTCCAGATTTTTTACCCTGATCATGACAGGAGGAGTTGAGTAAGTATTACATTGAACAGCAGGATAAGAATACTGCTGTGTACAACGGCTTTTGTACTTGCCCGCCCTACCTCAAGGGATCCGCCATCAACATAATAGCCCTGGAAAGCTGAAATACTGGTAATGATAAAAGCGAAGAAGACAGTTTTTATCATTGAGTAGGTAATATAATAAGGTATGAAGGCGTACTGTATGCCGTAAATGAAATCCTCTGAGGTTATTACACCTGATAAAGTACCGGCAATCCAGCCTCCTATTATCCCTACAATGATGCTGATCAGGGTAAGAAAAGGATTGAAAAGAAGGGTTGCGATTATCTTCGGAAGAATAAGGTAAGAAGCTGAATTGACACCCATCATTTCGAGTGCGTCGATCTGTTCGGTAACCCTCATTGTTCCGATTTCCGAAGCGATGCTCGAACCGACCTTCCCTGCAAGTATCAGGGCTGCGACAGTTGATGAAAATTCGAGTATGATTGAATCGCGGCAGCCAAGACCGATGAGATATGTAGGGTAAATGGGATTTTCAGTATTATAGGCAGTCTGAAGTGTTATTACCGCACCCATGAAAAAGGAAATGATCGTAATGATGCCTATTGAATTAAGACCAAGATAGACCAGCTCGTGCATGGTCTGCTTATAATATACAGAAGGTTTTTCAGGTTTGGAAAAAACCTTTTTAAGCATAAGGAAGTAACGGCCTACCTGTGTCAGAAACCTTAACATTCAACAGAGTTTACAGCATTCAAAAATACTAATATTTACCGTATTCCCCTAGCACCGATTTTAGTACAAATTAATTATATATTTGCAGAAAGTTTAGAAATCAACTGCCTGACTATGGATAACAGATATATAATTATAATGGCCGGTGGTGTGGGGAGCCGTTTCTGGCCGTTAAGCCGTCGTGAAAAGCCAAAACAGTTCCTTGATATCCTTGGTACCGGGGAGACGCTTATTCAGCAGACTTTCAGACGTTTTAAATCAACCTGTCCTGCAGGTAATATTTTTATCGTTACCAGCGCTGATCATAAGGATATAGTCTCAGAACAGCTTGATATTGATCCTGCAAACGTTCTTGCAGAGCCTTTTCGCAGGAATACGGCCCCGTGTCTCGCTTATGGCACATTCAGGATCCTTAAGGAAAATCCCGATGCAGTGATTACAGTTACGCCTGCCGACCATCTTATTGTTAAGGAGGAAAAGTTCTGTAAAGTTATTCAGGAAAGCATGGATTTTGCAAAAGAAAATGATGCACTGCTCACCCTTGGCATCAAGCCCGACAGGCCGGAAACAGGTTACGGGTATATCCAGGCAGACCGCAAGAAACCGGTCAGGGGATATGATAACCTGCTCAAGGTCAAGACATTTACCGAGAAGCCGGATATTGATCTTGCAAGGAAGTTCATACAGAGCGGCGATTTTTACTGGAATTCGGGAATTTTCATCTGGAATCTGAAGACCATAATGGCGGCTTTTGAAAAGCATCTGCCGGATATGTATTCTGCCTTTGATGAGGGCAGGAAGCTGTTCGGGACCAGGCAGGAGAAGAGCTTTATAGGCAGGACATACACTGAATGCAGGAGCATCTCGATTGATTATGGTATTATGGAAAAGGCTGATAATGTGTATGTTATGTGTACAGATATTGGCTGGTCGGATCTGGGTACATGGAGTTCTCTGTATGAGCATTCAACAGCAGACAAGAAGAACAATGCTATCCTTGGCGGCAATATTTTCTCATACGATAACAAGGGCAATATTTTCAATATATCATCGGGTAAGGTGGCGGTCATCCAGGGATTAAAAGATTACATTGTCATAGAATCGAAGGATGTTTTGCTCATAGTAAAGAAAGAAGAGGAACAGAATATCAAGAATTATCTTGAGGATGTAAAGAAGGAAACGAAGGACAGGTATCTGTAGGGAATTTCGGATTGCGGATTGCGGATTGCGGATTGTTGATTTTGGATTGTTTTGTTTTGCGGTTTTGCCTATTACTTCTGGCTCTGCAAACGGAGCGATAATTTGCAGCAACCGAAGTACCAGACCGCACTAATTGGTTCCCGATAGCATTTCCGGTTTTATTATACGGAAGATCTTCAACCAGCCTAATAATCATCAGGGCAAATTGTTTTGTTCGATATTTTAGTTCTTCTTTTGTCATTTTTCTTGCATTTTGATCCCAAATCCGCAATCCAAAATCTGCAATCCGAAATAAAAACCCAGGGCTGTGGTCTTGGTGGTGCGTATGGGAAACGC
>CAZLCF010000152.1:0-2739 GCA_964557905.1 uncultured Rikenellaceae bacterium
GATTGATACTGGGGCTTATAGGAATAGTTTATTCCCTTGTAATTTATTTTCTTGACCTATCTTTTAACAAATTCCAGGGCTGGATTTTTCTTCTTATTCAGATAATTATCCTGTTCTTTCTGGTCAAATCATACCGTGATAACTACAGGCATGGATTTCTCAGCTTCGGGCAGGCTTTTGGGGCCGGGATGATCATTTGTCTTTATTATGCAATCATCTCAGCAATATTCATTTATATTCTTTATACTGTTATTGACCCTAATATGATGGATAAGCAGCTGGCATTCACTGAGGAAGAAATGCTGAAAAGGGGATTGCCTCAGGAAGCAATTGATATAAGTATGAATATGCAGAAAAAGATAATGATACCTGAAGTAATGGCTCCGATAAGCATTGTAGGCACTATGTTCTATGGATTGGTAATGTCGCTTATTGTTGCAGCGTTTGTCCGCAAGGAAGGTAATCCGCTTATCGACTCAAAGGAAATACAGCCTGAAAACAAATAAAATGGATCTGTCGGTCGTCATTCCTGTTTACAATGAAGAAGAATCCATCCTGGAGCTTTCAGACTGGATAGAAAAAGCCTGCTCCGGGGCAGGATTATCCTTTGAGATCATATTCATTGATGACGGGAGTTCAGATAAATCGTGGGAGAGGATAAATGATCTTGCCGGCAAAAAAAAGTTTGTGAAAGGACTTAAATTCAGAAGAAATTACGGAAAAGCTGCTGCGCTTCATATCGGATTCAGTGAATCTGCCGGAGAAGTGGTTATTACAATGGATTCGGATCTCCAGGACAGTCCCGATGAAATACCTGAACTGGTAAGAATGATAAGGGAGGATGGCTATGACCTTGTGTCTGGATGGAAAAAGAAGCGTTATGATCCATTTATAAAACGTTCCACCAGCAGGATTTATAACGGTACAGCAAGATTATCATCAGGCATAAGGCTTCACGATTTTAACTGCGGTCTGAAAGCATACCGAAGCGAGGTCGTGAAAAGCATTGAGGTTTATGGCGAGATGCACCGGTACATCCCCATGCTGGCCAGGGAAGCGGGATTCAGGAAGATCGGCGAGAAGATCGTTGAACACCGGCCAAGAAAATATGGCGCTACCAAGTATGGATTTGACAGGTTCATGAAGGGCTATCTCGATATGCTGACGATAGGCTTTATCACCCGTTTTGGCAAAAGCCCCATGCACCTTTTCGGATCCCTGGGAACGCTTATGTTCCTTATAGGCTTTATCATGGCCGGGTATCTGGGCATACGTAAACTGGTTTTTGTGCATCAGCATCTCAGAGCCCCGCTGGTTACCGACAGTGCCTATTTCTATATAGCCTTGACCGTTATGGTGATAGGTTCTCTTCTGTTTCTGACAGGATTCCTAGGAGAACTGATTAACAGGAATTCTGCGGAGAGAAACAGGTATCTTATTAAGGATAAGGTTAATATTTGAAAAAATGCAGGTTTGATTCCGGCATCCCGGCTCTTCTTCCGGCTTCGAGGTCGGTTTCCATATCACCGATCAGTACACATTCTGAAATATCAAGATCAAATTCCTTTATTGCCTGCAGGATCATTCCCGGAGCGGGTTTACGGCACTGGCAATAGCCGTCGATATCGGGATGATGGGGACAATGATAGACTTTTGAAATGATGATCCCGTTTTTTCGGAATTGATTCACCATCCATTTTGTAAGCTTTTTGAAATCAGTTTCAGTATACAGACCTTTGGCAATTCCTGCCTGGTTGGTAATTATCAGGATCAGATATCCCTCTTCAGTGAACTTGCTGCAGAGGTCAAAAATGCCCTTTGAAAACTCGAACTGGTCCTGAAGGTAAACGTGTTCCTTATCCACATTGACAACCCCGTCACGATCCAAAAAAAGCGCTTTGTTCATTTCAGCTGAAGGTTCTCATTTGATTTTCATGACAGATCCTGCCATATGGTAGTCCTCCTGTACTCCAATGTCAATGAACGGATCATCAAAAACAAGTCCTTTTAAAACTGATGTTCCAGCTTCTTTAACCAGTATCTCTTTTTCCAGGGAGAACACCCCCGGGAATTGTCTTGATTCAAAGAACCGCCTGTTAACCAGGTAAATACCTCCATTGATCAGGCCTTCTGCACAGTATTTCTTTTCGTTGAATCTTGTTATTGTACTTCCTGCGCAATCCACGGAACCATACCTGGAGAATTTTTGCAAACGCTTTAATGCAATTGAAAAAATGTGGTTATTCTTAAGATGTGAAGTGTAAAATTCATTAAGGTTTATCGGAAACCATGTATCACCGTTCATTATCAGGATATTACTTCCTTCTGTATTTTTAAGAGCATTAATAACCGCGCCTCCCGTGCCTAACGGTTTTTCTTCGGTCACATACTCAAGCGGAATGTTACCAAATGAATATCCAAAATACTTAATAATGCTTTCGGGCTTATATCCGACTGAAAGAATGATCTTTTCAACCGGATAGTGGCTTATCCATTGAAAAAGATAAAGCAGGAATGGTTTACCATTAACAGGAGCCATGGGTTTGGGAACATCAGCAATGATCTTGCGAAGCCTTGTTCCCATCCCTCCTGCCAGGATGATTGCCTCCATCATTTCACCTTATTAAGCCGGCCGAATAATTCTTCTTCAACTATGCTGCAGATGATGTGGCCGATAAGAATATGCGCTTCCTGTATACGCGGGGTCTCACCTGATGGTACCTTAATGCAGATATCACA
>CAZLCF010000152.1:2839-7309 GCA_964557905.1 uncultured Rikenellaceae bacterium
TTCCATCCCTGGCATCCATTTTCGCTGAAATGGAAATTAAGCACTTTGCCATTGAACCTGTTAAGGGTTTTAATTAAATCCAGCCTCCTGACCGGATCTATTGTAAAAAACATAAAGCCTCCTCCCCCCGCACCTGAGACCTTTCCTCCGTAAGCACCTGATTTAACCGCAGCCGCATATATCTTTTCAATGTTCCTATTGGTAATTGCCGATGCCATTTTCTTTTTATTCTCCCATTCCCTTCCCAATTCCCTGGCAAACTTTTTTATATCACCTTTAAGCAGAAAATCCTTCATAATATAGGAATTCTGCTTGATCCGGTGAGTGGCTTCGAGAGGAAGCTTCTTCCCCTTGCTGGTATTAGCCTGTTGTTCCCTTATTATTTTATCTGATGATCTTGAAGCTCCGGTATAAAAAAGCACCATGGATACTTCCAGCTCATCAGCTATCCAGCGATTTATTCTCAGCGGATTCACTATAACCCTGTCATCCTTGTAAAACTCAATGAAATTGAATCCCCCGAATGTTGCTGCGTACTGGTCTTGCTTACCGCCGCAGAGTCCCAGGTCAATCCTCTCTACCTGACAGGCCAGATGAGCCATGTCATAATCTCCAAGCGGAAGGTTCAGCCATTCTGCAAAAGCTTTCAGGATGGCAACAACCATTGTCGATGAGGAACCCAGACCACTTCCGGGGGGTGCATCACAATAAGTTGTAATCCTGAAAGACAGAGGTTTTGTGATCCTGAAATCCTTCATGATCCGGTTATAGACACCTTTATGCAGATCTAGACAGCCATCGATTGGCAAAGTCAGCTGAGACTGATATTTCTTCATCAGGTTCAGATCTGCGGCATTAATAATAATTGATCCTGAAGTTGTTTCCTCAATGGTGCAGTATGCATACTGATCAATTGTTGCATTTAATACAGCTCCGCCGAACAGGTCAGAATAAGGAGAGACATCCGTGCCTCCCCCGGCGAGACCAAGACGCAGTGGAGCTTTGCTTCTGTAAATCATTTAATTTGAAAATTTGAAAATCTTTAAACACTTATTTTTTTATAAATATCAATTATGGTAGTTGTAATCTTATCCCAGGTAAATTTAGCTTTCTCTTCCATGACACCCTTTGTAAACTGTTCCTGCCGGTTATTGGTAAAATAATCATTTATTGCTTCCGCAACAGCCTCCGGTTCAGGTTTTACCACATAACCGCATTTGCCATCAGCTACTATCTCACTTAATCCTCCAACATCAGTAACAAGCATGGGCCTTTCAAAATGATATGCGATCTGTGTCACACCACTTTGAGTGGCGCTTCTGTATGGTTGGACAACCAGGTCTGCTGCGCTGAAAAATGCTGCAACCTCATTCTCTTTTATAAAACGGTCGTACAGGATGATATCATCACCCAGGTTATTCTTTTCAATAATCGTTTTATATGGGACAGGGCTCTCATAGAACTCTCCTGCGATGATCAGCTTCAGCTTTCTGTTCCTGAATTTCTTATCGGCAAAAGCTTCCAGAAGCAGATCAAGTCCCTTATATCCCCTGATAAATCCGAAAAAGAGCAGGTATGAATATCCGGCATTAAGGCTAAGTCTCTTCAAAGCTTCATCCCGCGGAATTATTTCACCATAATTATCATACAGAGGATGAGGATTAAATGCGACCGGCATATCAACGCTGAAAGTTTTAAGGTCATCGCCTACACTGCGTGACATTACTACAGCCCCATCTATACTGCGTATAAAATACCGTGTTAGAAATCTGTCTATAATACTCTTCTCGTGAGGAATAACATTATCGAAAATGCAGATCACCCTGGTATTGCTATGCTTCTTCTTCTTTGCTATCCTGGCGACGGTACCAAAGCACGGAGACATAAACGGATGCCAGTACTTAATAATGATGATATCGGGTTTCTCCTTCCTGACGCGGTGACCTGTTTTTATCCAGTTGAGCGGATTAATTGAATTCAGAATCCTCTCTATCTTAATTCCCTGCGGAGCCGGTCCATCAGTATACTGTGTCTTCCCGGGGAAAAGAAATCCGGGATACTGCAGAGTGAATGTAAAGATCTCAGTTTCATGTCCTTCGGATATGAATTGCCTGGCAAGGCGTTCATTATAAGATGCCAGGCCTCCACGGTAAGGATATGCTGTTCCCAGAATTATAATATGCATATACAAAAACAGTAAACTTCAAATTTAGCAAAATAGAACGGATATGAAAAGGCAACAGGCAAAGGGCGACAGGCGACAGGAAAAAATGAGTTTGAATCAGCCTGACGCCCAATGCCTGACGCCTGTAGCCTCTTAAGCAGGTTTATTTAAATAATCATTAAGATAACTGAATGACGGTGTCAGATTGCCATCTTTAAGGATAGTAGCTCTTGTGATCATGGTACTTTCTGTTCCTGTTAGCAGGTCGTGAAGAGTTTTCTGTATCAGTTGTTTACCAAAATCAAGCGAAGCATCACGGGGCAACTCACCCGGAAGATTATCAATAGACATTACTGTAATATTTGTCGGTCGCGAGAATGCCGGCTCCTCAGTTTCAAGATGAGGATTATATCCATAAAAAGGATCTGAAATAGTGGTAGCTCTCAAAGTTGAAGGTATAGGGCCATTGACATCACAGCTGATATCAGCTATGATGGAGATCCTGAATTCAGGACTTTTCATATCTTCTTTTGTGAAAAAAACAGGGGATTTCGGATCCCAGAAATGACCTGTCACCAGTATATCCGTGACTTTAGAAAAAGGAAGGAAGGCTGATTCATATTCACCGGGATGCTTTGTAAAATGGCTGAAGCTGAATTTCTGGCCACCCTTATGTCGTGTGTAGTATTCAGGACCTATCCGGCATACAACAGGAACATTAAACTCCCGGTTCAGAAATTCATCCGGTTTCACCTGAACCAGGTTGCATACGCTCAATGTTTCCATGGCACCATTTGCCACGCGTCCTCCTCCTGTGACCAGCACCTTAAGACCGGGTGACAGTTCAATAAGACGGAGCCCTGCCCACATTTCGTCCAGGTCATGGCACTGATAGGCCGGTTTCAGCTTAAACCTGTTTGTCTTTATCCCCCTGGCCCTAAGTCCGTTATATGCCCCTACAATACCGGCATGCCGGCCAAATGCAACAACTCTTTCGCCTTTGTCAGTTGTTAGATATTCATAATCAATTAGCCGGATATTCTTTTCAGCCATTTCCCTGAACATTTCCCTGTTATGTGATTGTTTTTTCCCTACATGTGCAAAGAACATATAGGTTTTACCGGGAATAAATGTCCGTTTGTCAACCTCTTTTATACCCATTAAGATATCACAGTCATGAAGATCTTCTTTCAATGGGATATCTAGGTATTCATATTCTTCATTGGAATAGCACCTGTAATCGCTGGGCTGAACAAAAAATTCAACAAAAGGATACTGTTCTTCAAGGGCAATTATCTGTGGAGGGGTTAAGGGAACTCTCCTGTCAGGCGGATTCTTGGTTTCCCGCAGTATCCCAATTCTAAGTGTTTTTTCCATAGTGGTTAAAATTACTTTTTTTAATCCGCCAGGAGCTTATTTGCCGCAAGGACCAGGAACATAAAATTGGTCGCTCCTCCCCCCATTACATATTCCTGCTGCTGCCATAAATAAGGCCATTCAAGCAGTTCAGGGAAATCCGGTCTTATCAGAGCCGTTCCTGAAGAAACACCTCCGGGGATATATGACCAGTCAGCCCGGTTAATACCATAGGCTACAGTAGTCGACCTGACTCCTACTCCTGAGGCAAACGAGGAGGTATTTGACCCGGGGTGAACTCCCAGGATAAAATTAAGCGAGTTGAAAATATAATCTGATGGGAAGATATCAGGGAATGCTTTGTGCAGGAAATACTGTCTGACACCAAAGCTCTGAATATCCCACCCTGCACCCCAGATATAAGGACGGTAGGGAACTCCGAACGGAGTTTCACTGCCCTGTTTGGCTATATCTGCAGAGAATTCCTCAGCAGCCTTTTTTAAGGACAGAGAAAGCGAGGTGTTCCCAATCTTCTGAAGAACGGGTCCGATCAGCCACCCCAGATTCCGGAACTCTTTGACTATCAGGGACTCATTTTTAAGAATATAATCTTTATATACCTGTTTATCCGTCGTCTGGAAAAGTTCAATTGCAGCATGAACTTTTGATGAGGCAGAACGGCCTGTAACAGAACGATCAAGATTAAAAATCCCTTCAGCAACTTCGAGGCACTGTATACTCAGGGTATCGTTAAAACCTTTAAGTACCCTTGAAGCTGCTGCCAGGTGTGCTGCCGTGGTCAATTCCCTGCCCGGATTATCCTCTGTGAAAACCCATCGGTCATCAGCAGGGTAAGGGTTGTTGATCAGTCCATCTGTCATATTGATGCCATCACCAAGCAAAACGTACTGACGGAGTGTCGGGCAGATAATTCCCCTGTAGAGTCTTCC
>CAZLCF010000153.1:0-7243 GCA_964557905.1 uncultured Rikenellaceae bacterium
GGTTGGATCTGTCAAATTCATCATCCTGGAGAGCATAAATGATATCAAATCCGCTAACCCATGTAAGCACAATTAGAGAATATATTACCGGGAGGACGGCAAAAGCGCCTGTAACGGAAATATATGCGCCGACGGGTGCAAGGCTTAATCCGAGTCCCAGTATAAAATGACAAAGTGAAGTGATTCGTTTAGTAAGGCTGTAGCCAAGGATGATCAGCAGGGCGATTGGTGAAAGAAACAGTGTCAGCCAGTTTATAAATGCAGTTGTTATAATGAACAGGACCGAATTGATAATGACAAAGACCATTGCTGCCCTGGGACTGATAACTCCTGAAGGGATCTCCCTTTTTTCTGTCCGCGGATTAATTGCATCAAATTTATTATCTGCCAGCCTGTTAAATCCCATTGCCGCATTGCGGGCAAAGATCATGCAAAGGATAATCAGCAGAAGCAGTTTAATGCTGAACTGATGCTCGTCAGTTGAAACAGCAAGTGAAAAGCCTATCAGTGCAAATGGCATTGCAAAGACAGTGTGACTGAACCTGACCAGTGAGAGGTAGTTTTTAACAGATCTTAGGAGAGATCTCATCGATCCAGGAGCTTTCGGTATGTTTCGTAGCTTTCATCGTCGTAAGCCACAAAGATCACTTTTTCGGGATATGCATTTTTCTTCAGGAACCTCTTCGATTCATTTACTGCTATCAGTGCTGCGAGGTCTTTCGGGAAGCCATAAACTCCTGTTGAAATACCGGGGAACGCAATTGTCTTTATTTTGTTTTTTTTCGCAAGAGTGAGACTCGTCTGATAACATGAAGCCAGGGTCTCGTGTTCATCACGATAGCCGCCATACCATACTGGTCCCACAGTGTGGATCACATGCTTTGCCTTCAGACGGTATCCACCGGTAATTTTTGCCTGGCCAGTGGCACAGCCATTAAGTCCCTCGCACTCTTCAGATAATTCAGGGCCGGCAGCTTTATGTATCGCACCGTCAACTCCTCCGCCTCCCATAAGAGAATTATTGGCTGCATTTACTATGGCATCAACTTCTAGTGAAGTTATATCACCCTTTATCAGTTCAACCCTCTTTTTCATTACCTGATTTTTGCACCTGCTTCTTTTTCAAAAGCAACGGCCAGGTTACTCATGGTTTTTTCTATATTCTTGTCAGTCAGAGTCCCAAGGTCATCTCTCAGAATAAAGCTGACTGCATATGATTTCTTGTTCTGTCCAAGAGTATCACTTTCATAAACATCAAAAAGATCAATATACTGCAGAATATGCTTTTCAGTCCTGAATGCAATTTCTTTTATCTGACCGAACTTTACCCCTTTATCAAGCAACAGGGCAAGGTCTCTCCGTACCCATGGATATTTCGGTAATTCACGGTAAGATACAATATGATCACTTATCAGCTTCATAAGAATATCCCATTCGATATGGGCATAATAAACATCCTGGCCAATATCAAATTTATCAAGATATTCCCTTGAAATCCTGCCGGTCTCAGCAACCAGTTTCCTTTTATCGGACCATGCAAAGGATTCTGAGAAGTATCTTTTATCGCTTTCACCTGCTGATAAACTGCCCGGTTCCATACCAAGTCTTGAAAGGATCATCTCCACTGACGACTTGATATTGAAAAATCCGGTAGGACTTGTTTTATAGTTCCACCTCTGGGGGCCGGTATTCCCTGAAAGGAACAAGTCAAGAGATTTTGTTTCGGTATAATTATCAACACCCGGGAATGATTTATCTGATTTCCGTAAAAAATAACAGTATCCGAATTCGTACATTCTGAGATCGGGATTCTGACGGTTAATGTTCCGGCTTACAGAGCTTAGGCCGCCAAAAAGAAGGGACTGTCTCATTGCATTCAGATCGGAACTGAGAGGATTGGCCAGCATCACCAGCTGTTCCCTGCTGAAATCGTCGTTCTCGTAAAATGATGCAGGATTCAGCGAATTGCACATTATTTCTGCAAAACCGCTGGCTGTCAGCATATCAGAGATGATATTGACTATTTTCTCCCTGTCAGGCTTTTCCTGATAACTGAGAGTAGAGTTTAGATGATCGTTTATTTCTACATTGTTATACCCGTAGATCCTCAGAATCTCTTCAACCACATCAGCCTCACAATGAACATCAACCCTGTACAGGGGTATCTTAAGAGTCATTATGTCTCCGCTTTCCTCCAGGATATCGACATCAAGAAGTCCAAGTATCTTCTTAATGACCTGATGATCAATTTGTTTTCCTATTAGCCTGTCAATGTTCTTAAAGCTCACTTCAATTTTTGCCTTGTTTATCTTTTTGGGATAAACATCTGCAATTTCAGAAGAAATTTTACCACCCGCGATCTCTTTTATGAGAAGAATTGCCCGTTTCAGTGCCCAGGCTGTAATATCGGGATCAGTACCTCTTTCGAATCTGAATGATGCATCTGTATTAAGTCCGTGTCTCCTTGAAGTTTTCCGTATCGTAACCGGGTTGAAATGAGCACTTTCAAGAAAAATATTCTTTGTGGAATCAGTCACTCCCGACTTTATGCCTCCGAACACTCCGGCGATGCACATTCCTTCCCTGGCATTGCATATCATCAGGTCTTTTGACGAAAGGGTCCTTTCAGTTTCATCAAGTGTAACGAACTTTGATTTTTCGGGCAGGTTTTTGATAATCACTTTTTTCCCTTCAATCTTATCAGCATCAAAGGCATGCAGAGGCTGGCCGACCTCATTCTGAACATAGTTAGTGATATCAACCACGTTATTGATAGGGTTAAGTCCGACTGCCCTGAGCTTATTCTTAAGCCACTCAGGTGATTCGCCGATCTTCACTCCGCTGATGGTTATACCTGTATACCTCGGACAATCTGTTGTATTTTCAACGATAACCTCATAAGGATTATCATTATTGTCAGGCTTAAATGCAGTAACAGAGGGAAGCTGTGCCTTTACATTCCTTCCTTCATTGATGTTAAGATATGCTGCAAGGTCCCTGGCAACCCCGAAATGTGAACCACTATCTATCCTGTTAGGTGTCAGGCCTATCTCAAAGACAAAATCCCTGGCAATTTTAAAATAGTCTGCAGCAGGAGTACCGGGCACTGCATCATTATCCAGTACCATAATACCCTCGTGTAAAGTTCCGAGACCAAGTTCATCTTCGGCACAGATCATACCTTCGGAAAGCTCGCCTTTTATTTTTGATTTTTTTATCTCAATGCTTTCTTCTCCCTTATAGACTATGGTACCTGCGGTTGCAACCGGTACTTTCTGCCCGGCTGCAACATTCGGAGCGCCGCACACAATATGAAGCGGTTCAGATGCACCAATATTCACTGTTGTTACGGTAAGCTTATCCGCATCCGGGTGTTTCCTGCATGTGATAACTTCGCCTATCACAACCCCTTTCAGTCCGCCTTTAACGGATTCCCATTCCTCCATGGCTTCAACCTCAAGACCTAATCCTGTCAGGATCACAGCCAGCTTTCGGGGCTCAATATCAATATCCAGGTAATCTTTAATCCAATTATATGAGATCTTCATCTTTCTATAAAAAAATGATAACCGAAGGCAAAAGTAAGAAATTGATTTAATTGTGGAACCCCTCCGGGGTTCAAAATGAAAATTGGATCATAATAGAACCGCGGAGCGGTTCCTTCACTCCCGATTTTCCATATCTTTGCATATCAAACTTAATATTTTATGGTTATTGAAAAAGGTGACAGGCTGATTCTGTTAACAAACGATGACGGTCTGTATGCAGCCGGATTAAAAACCCTTCTCGAGGTTATGGAGGAGTTCGGAAAGGTAGTCCTCATTTCCACAATGGAGAGCCAGTCGGGGATGTCACAGGCTCTCACAGTTAAAACACCACTGCGTGTTAAGCTTCTCGAAGAAAATGAAAAGCACAGGATCTATGCATGCAACGGAACCCCTACCGATAGTATTAAACTTGCTGTTAATCAATTGCTTGATAGATATCCTGATTGGGTGGTCGCCGGAATTAATCATGGCGCCAATGCGTCAGTAAGTGTGCTTTATTCTGGTACCATGGCCGCAGCGATTGAAGGATGCTTATACGGGATCAGTTCCGTAGGTTTTTCGCTTAATAACTTTTCACCAACAGCCGACTTTTCAGCATGTAAAACATATATCCGGTTTATCATGGATAAGATGGCAACAGAACCTCTACCTCCAGGAGTTTGCCTGAATGTGAATATTCCTGCTGCTGAAAAAAAAGATATAAAGGGAATAAAAATATGCCGGCAATCGAAAGGAAACTGGAAGGAGGAATTCGAGAAGAGAAAAGATCCCATGGGCAAGACATATTACTGGCTTACAGGCTTTTTCCAGAATCATGAGCCCGACGCTGATGATACTGATGAATGGGCCCTGGCAAATAACTATGTATCAGTAGTGCCCGTTTCAGTCGATATGACTGCTCACTGGTTCATCAATAAACTTAAAGAAAAATTCTGAAATGACCCTTGCAGAAAAATATGATAAACTGGCAACCGGAATTATATCCGGTCTCTTATTACCTGTTATTATTTCACTTATGATTTTTCTTTTTGCGAAAGGAGATCCCAGTCTTCATTCATGGCTCAACAGAATAGCAAGTGCAAATATTGTCACCCATATCATCTCGCTGTGCGTGTTCCCAAACGTACTTATATTTCTTTTGTTCAATCACTTTGATATGCTGCGTGCTTCCCGCGGAGTGCTGGGAATTACAATTGTGTGGGCTGTATTGGTCTTCGTAGTAAGGTTCTGGCCATGAGGTATTTCATTATTGCCGGGGAACAGTCGGGCGACCTTCACGGGTCAAACCTCGTGAAGGAGCTGATTGCTGCTGACAGAAATGCAGAAATATTCTGCTGGGGAGGCGACCTGATGGAATCGGCAGGAGCAACCCTGCTGATGCATTACAGGAAGACAGCATTCATGGGTTTCATGGTTATCCTGAAAAACCTGAGGACAATATCCAGGAACTTATCTCTCTGCAAGCAGCATATCGCTGATTTCAAACCTGATGCGGTCATCCTGATCGATTACCCCGGATTTAACCTCCGCATAGCCGAATTTGCCAATGGAGCCGGATTCAGGGTTTTCTATTATATATCTCCGAAATTATGGGCGTGGAAGGAGAACAGGGTCGAAAAAATAAGGAAGTTTGTTGACCGGATGTACATCATTTTTCCTTTTGAGGTGGAATTTTATGAAAAACACGGGATCCATGTTGAATACCGCGGAAATCCGCTTGTTGACGAAACTGAAAGAAGAATGTCAGCATTGCCCGTGAAAGAAGAGCTTTTAAAAACATTTGATCTTGATAACAGACCCGTGATCGGGCTTCTTGCCGGCAGCCGCCGTCATGAGGTTGAGTCAATTTTGCCTCAAATGGTTAAGATGATCCGCTATTTTCCTGAATACCAGTTCGTTCTGGCAGGAGTGAAAAACCTGTCTGATGAATTGTACATAAAAATTATTGGTAAAGAACCTGTCAGGCTCCTGAAGGAAAAAACATACGAGATACTTCATATTTCTGATGCAGCGCTGATCGCATCAGGAACAGCAACCCTTGAAGCCGGACTGTTCAATATCCCGCAGGTGGTATGCTATAAGGGTGACTTTCTATCAATGCTTATCGCCTGGATGCTTATGAAAGTTAAATTCATCTCGCTTGTCAATCTGATAATGAATTCAGAGGTGGTAAGAGAATTTATAGGTTATTCACTCAACAGGAAGAACCTGGTTCCGGAACTCAGATCCATTCTTCCTGGAGGTGAAAGAAGGGAGAAGATACTGGAGAATTATAAGCTGCTGAAAGAAAAACTGGGACCTTCCGGGGCATCTGGAAGAATTGCACGGGATATGGTGGAAATGGCGCATCGGCTCAACGACGCAAGGGCGCAAAGGCGTTAGGGCATTAAGGCTTAAAGGCATTAAGATTATAGAGATTCGACTTCGGAAAGAAAGAGACTGTCAGACAGTCAGACAATCAGACTGTCTGACAGAATAAGTAATGCAAAGGAAGCTATTCATATTCGTTTTTTTGTATATGCTCTCACCGGTCATTGCTTCCGGACAGGTGAGGATAAGGTTATTTTCAGGTTCTGATCCCGGATTGGCACTCTATACTGTCGTCGGTGGAAATTATGAACTGAATGGCTTCAATGGTGAGCCTCAGGAAATTACTACAGGGGAGATTGTCATAATCTCTGGATTCAATGACAGACTTTTCATAAAAACCAGGAACAAAAAAGGATTTGTAAGTGATTCTGTCTTTCTTTCAGGGAAGACAGGAAATGATTCATTCTCCCTTCGTGTTAACGGGAACTGCCAATACTATTCCGGCGATCTTCAGTGCTTTCACGACCTTGGAGCATTGCTGATTGTTAACATCTGCGACATAGAATCATATATTGCAGGGGTTGTAAGAGCCGAGGGCGGATCAGGCAAGAACATTGAGTATTTCAAAACACAGGCAGTAATTGCCCGGACCTATATGTATAAATACTTCGAAAAACATATTACGGACCGGTTCAATTTATGCGATAATATTCATTGCCAGGCTTTTAGCGGTGTTACCAATGATACTTTAATAACCCGGTCAGCCCTGGAAACAAAAGGCCAGGTAATCCTCGGACCTGACAGTACTCTTATCATTTCAGCCTTTCATTCCAATTGCGGAGGAGAGACATCCCCCCCGGAAGATGTATGGCTCACAGCCCAGCCTTACCTTAAGAAAATAACAGATCCCTTTTGCACGGGATCACGAAATGCAAGATGGCAGATGAACATGAGCCTGGAGGAATGGACGGGTTATCTGAAAAAAATGGGATATACCGGGGATACTGCCAATTCATCATTGTTAAATTTTTCACAGAAATCAAGGCTTAATGATTATAAAGCCGGAGGTTTTTCAATACCTCTGCGTCAGATCAGGACAGATTTGAAACTGAGATCAACATTTTTCTCCCTTTCGGTAACAGGCGATTCTGTTGTCTTTAATGGACGAGGTTATGGTCATGGTGTAGGGCTCTGCCAGGAAGGAGCAATGATGATGGCACTGAAAGGCTTTGATTATAAGCAGATTATAAATTTCTATTATACAGGGGTGATTATTTCGGATATAGGGGATGCTGTAATGAAGACTGAGGATTAGTTTCATGTACTCACCTCCGAGTTAACTCATTATATATTAGCCTGTTCCCCCTCTGCGACAGCAGGGAGGG
>CAZLCF010000154.1:0-7196 GCA_964557905.1 uncultured Rikenellaceae bacterium
CGTGAGATTGAGGAGCTCTACCAGCGAGTCTTTGATAGCAAACTCCTCCTAGTTTATGGTGTCTCAGGTACCGGGAAGTCATCACTTATCCACTGCGGACTGGCAAATAAATTCCAGGAGACCGACTGGCTGCCTCTGGTGATCAGGCGCGGAGGAAATATCATCGAAAGCATGGCTTCTGCCATTAATGCTGCATCAATAACTGCACAGCAGAGCAAGTTTTCAACTCCGGGGGATTTCAGAAAGGGAATCAGATCATTATATCTTGATCATTACAAGCCGGTATTTTTCATATTTGATCAATTCGAAGAGCTATTCATTTTTGGCGACAAAGAAGAGCGTCGGGTATTCATTCATATTGTTAAAACATTAACAGAATCGGATCTACAGTGCCGGATGATCTTCGTAATGAGGGAAGAGTACATGGCCGGCGTGACAGAGTTTGAGAAATTCATTCCCACATTTTTTGCCAACAGGGTGCGTATTGAAAAAATGTCTCACAGGAATGCTTTAGATGCAATTAACGAACCCTGTAAAGTATTCAATATCAACCTTGAAGAGGGATTTGCAGAAACGCTACTTGAGAAGCTGAGCCCGGGAGAAACGGACGTTGAGCTAACATATCTGCAGGTATTCCTCGATAAGGTATTCCGAATAGCTCAGGGAAACAGGCCAGAAGATCAAGGTAAACTATCTTTCACAAATGACCTTCTCAGGGAAATAGGGAATGTTTCGGATATACTTGGAAGCTTCCTTGACGAACAGATCTCTTTAATGGATGATCCTGATTCAGCGCTTGCTGTTTTAAAATCCTTTGTATCTGTCAAGGGCACAAAAAAGCAGATGAGCCCAGTAGAGGTAAGTGAATACACTCTGACTTTCGGAAAGCATCTGAAGGAATCAGATCTTCAGTCAATACTCCAGACTTTTGTGCATCTCCGGATCTTAAGGGATAAGGACGAGAACGGCCGGTATGAGCTGAGACATGATGCCCTTGCAACAAAGATCTATGAAAAAATAACTCTGGTCGAAAAAGAGGTCCTTGAAATCAGGCAGTTCATTGAAAACGCCTATGCAAATTTTGAAAAACGAAAGATTTACCTGGAACCTGATGATTTAAGCTATATCGCTCCTTATGAGGATAAGCTGTTCCTGAATAAAAAGCTAAGCGACTTTATAGAAAACAGCAAGAAGAATATCTCTGCTAAGAAAAGAGCTTTTATGCGTACATTAAGTTATTCAGCAGTTGGTTTCTTTTTTATTATTGTTTCAATAATCATCTATTATTTCAGAGCAAACATAAGTTCCAGATCTGAAGAGCTAACTACAGAGGCCTTCCTTCAAAACGGCTTCTCCCCTTCCCTTAGTTTTCAGACAGCCCTGAATGCGTACGATAAAGATACTACTTCAACTATTGCTATTAAAGCTCTTTTCGATGCTTTTTATGCCATGCTGGATAATGGTCCATATTACGATTCCCTTGGAAATATTCTTGATCCTCAGAAAGTTATATTTGATTTTACTCCCTGCGACTCGAAAATAATGTACGCAAGGTTTTCTGAAGATGGGAAATACATCTATGGTTTTCTTGAAGATAACAACATTAACATCTGGGATATAAAAGGCAAGCTGGTTTTTTCCGTCAGGAATAACCTTAATCCCATCGTTTCATTAAAGCTCTCTCCTGATAATGAACATATTGCTGCTGTTTACTTCGATAGTACAGTAGTATTCTGGAATCGAAAAGGAGAAATTATATACCATTCCAATCTTGTCTTCGATCCTCTGAATCCTCTTGATGTTATTGATTTTTGCCCGGGAAAGAATATTATTTCAATACTTGATACCGGTAAAAAAATCACAGTTTATAATCTTGATGACAGTTCTCAATATGAACTGGAAGGACAGGGTGCAAAAGTCAATGGCGCTGTCTTTTCTCATGATGGACAGTTTATCGCCTCGGCTTCAAAAGATTCTTCTGTGATAATCTGGCAGTATAATGACAGTTCCGGCTATTATGAAAAGGTTAACAGATTAAAATATTTAAGTTCAGTCGTCTGGTCAGTTGATTTTTCGAAGAATTCTAAGTATGTACTCTGCGTTTCAGATTCAATTGAATATCCGGTAACCATATGGAGATTAACTGGTGATGATGTATCCCGCAGACGCTTTTATAATGATACTATAGAAAAAAGATATCTTGCCATGGTCCCGAATAATTATTACGGGAGATATTTCGCTGCCGCCTTCACGGCAAATGATGAAGCTATCAGGATTTCAACATTCAGTGATAAGTTATCTCTGGCACAGAAGCTGGATTTTAATCCCTCGGTCAGATATGAAGGCTACAATCATCACAGGATAATTTACTCCAAAGAGAGTTTTCATCTGATTCCCAGGAACAAATATCTTGATAAATATGGCATCAACAGGAAGGGCGAAGTGCATGATCCAAAGCAATTGAATTACTCATATTCATTTGTGGATGTTTCATCGAAATATTTTGCTGTCTGCTTAACAGGTAACAGTTATTCATCATTGATCAGGCTGGACAGGCTGCCAATAAAGAAATTTGACGGAATACAATCATTATTTTCCCCGGATCAGAATTACCTGCTCTGTATAGATGACAGTGCCCTTAAATTGTACCCCGTTGATGAAAAAGAATTGATAAGGTTAACAACCAGTGAGTTGATATTTGGAGAATTGGATACAGATCTGACAAAATGGAGGGACTTTTTGAAGGATTTTTAACTATTTGCCTGAGAAATCAATCACATAATCTTCCATATTAAAATGAATTATCTCCTTCTGTGAATATTCCTTAAAGAATATGTTTTTGTAAATCTTGTCGGGTAATAAGAATTTCAGGGAAAAAATAAAAAGGAATAGTATTAAAGGCGTAATAATAAGCCTCTTAAAAGAAAGTTTTTGAAATTTTGGCCAGTCGGTGTAATTGGAAAATGGCAGGATTATGAACAGGGACAGACATGCAAGCAGGAAAATTACAACCCCTATGGGATCACTAAAGCTGTTTAATGCAGGGCTGGCTGCCATGAATTTTATCAGAAAGAGTGCGTTTAAAATGGCGATAACGCTGTAAAAAAGTACAAATATTATCCCTTTTGTTTTATCAGTCTTAAGCACAGGGATTGACCTGAAGACAAGTAATATAAATCCAACTGAGGAAAGGAAGAATGCAAATGGAATTATGAATTCACCTTCAGAAATACCAAATCGGTTAATGATGAAGCCGATAATAATTACTGGAATTAAACCTAACAGAATAATCTCAATTTTTTCCAGGTAACAGATAAAGGACAGAATAATCGAATATACTAAAGAATAACCAAAACCAAGCACTATATAAGCACCAATGCTAACATTAATGCTGCTTGCGAAAATTCGGAATACCAGGTATACTATTAGCGATACAAGGATAAATACTATTAAAAAGTTCTTTATATTTCTGCTTATCGTGGTTCTTTTATAGATAAATACACTTAATAATGCAACAGTGATAAAGAACCATAATACTATAATAATCGATGCATATAAAAAATTTTCTGTAACTCCCATGGATTCCTCATTTTCAATAAGATACGCTAATATAATTATAAGAAGAGGGGACAGAAACAATAAAATCCACCTGATAATGGCCAAAGCTGACGTTTTCATTCTGGGAGGAATCAGTGATGTTTAATACCTGATATAAAGTTAATTAATAATATCCAATTATACTGGCATAAATTTTTATCCTTTCAACATCCTGGTATGACCATTTTTAACTAAATTTACTATGATCATCTGACTTTCGGTTAATATTATCATTTTAGATAAATATGAAATCCCCCTTCAAATTCCTCGACAGCTACACCAAAGACGACCGCAATATCTTCTTTGGCCGGGATCGCGAGATAGAAGAGCTCTACCAGCGAGTCTTCGATAGCAAACTACTGCTTGTTTATGGTGTTTCAGGTACAGGTAAGTCATCGCTTATCCACTGCGGACTGGCAAACAAATTTCAGGAGACTGACTGGCTGCCCCTGGTGATCCGCCGTGGTGGGAACATCATTGAACGTATGGCTTCTGCTATTAAAACTGCATCAATAACTGAACAACAGAATAAATTTACAAGTCCGGGTGATTTCAAAAAGGGAGTCAGATCATTGTATCTCGATCATTACAAACCAGTATTTTTCATCTTCGACCAGTTTGAAGAGCTCTTCATTTTCGGTGACAAGGAAGAGCGCCGTTCCTTCATTCATATTGTTAAAACGTTAACAGAATCGGATCTTCAGTGCAGGATGATCTTCGTGATGAGGGAAGAGTATATGGCTGGCGTAACAGAGTTTGAGAAATTCATTCCCACATTCTTTGCCAACAGGGTGCGTATTGAGAAGATGTCTCACAGGAATGCGCTGGAGGCAATCAAAGAACCATGTAAAGTATTCAATATCAGCATAGAAGAAGGCTTTGCAGAGACTCTCCTTGAGAAACTGAGCCCGGGAGAAACGGATGTCGAGCTGACTTATTTACAGGTATTCCTTGATAAGATCTTCAGGCTGGCACTTTCAGAAAAACCAGGTGATTCAGCCAATCTATCATTTACACTGAGCCTCCTCCAGAAAACCGGTAATGTCTCTGACCTGCTTGGCAGCTTCCTGGATGAACAGATCTCGCTGCTTGATGATCCGCATAAAGGACTTGCTCTTTTGAAGTCTTTTGTTTCGGTCAAGGGGACGAAACAACAAATGACACCTGAGGAAGCAAAGGAATATGCTTTAACACTGGGAAGGGATATCAAAGAATCTGTCATTAAGGAGCTGATCCAGATTTTTGTGAACCTCAGGATATTATGTGATAAGGACCAGAACGGGAGGTACGAGCTCAGGCATGATGCACTGGCTGCTAAGATTTTCGAAAAATTTACGATGGCAGAAAAAGAACTGCTGGAAGTCAGAAAATATGTTGAAAATGCTTTTTACACTTACGAAAAACGCGGTGTATTGCTTAACAAACAGGACCTTGATTATCTGGATGCATACGAGAATAAACTAATTCTTCCACAGAACCTGAACGATTTTGTAAATCAGAGTAGAGACAAACTCCTTAAACAAAGACATGCATTGAAGCGCATCACCAGGATATCAACCCTGATTTTTATTTTAGTCTTAGCGGTTTTCGTGCGTTTTTATATTAAAACCCAGCAGGAGTCCAATGTAAAAGCCATATTCGGATTAGCCCTTGTTCAGTCTGTTACAGATCCTGTCAAAGGATTGGCTGCTGAACTTGAATTGTGGGAAAAGGACAGCTCTTCAAGTCAGCTGCACAGTATAATCCTCAGGGATTTTCAAAGAATTATCTCAATGGAGG
This sequence comes from uncultured Rikenellaceae bacterium, assembly GCA_964557905.1. Lineage (GTDB taxonomy): Bacteria > Bacteroidota > Bacteroidia > Bacteroidales > VadinHA17 > LD21. Next base: position 5,377 of record CAZLCF010000154.1, read on the forward strand.
TCGATAGCGCCGATCCCGTTTTTGGGATTCAGAACAGACTGAAACCTGTAATAATGGAATCTGCAATCATAAATGCGGAAATAAGCAGAGAAGGCAGATACATTTTAGGATGGACAGAAAATCAAAATGTATTTGTATATGATCTCCTTTCTGATAAAACATCCATTTTCAAAGTTGAAGGCATTTTGAAGCATCTGGAAATCTCAGAAAGAGATTCAGTTCTGGCTCTGATTTATGAGAACAACAAAGCATGTGTTTGCGATTTTGATGGTGAGAAACATTACAATTTTGAAACAACACAGAACGAAGTAATTAATGATAAGCTGGTTTGCTTCTTCCCATCAGGAGATGATCAGCTCGCAGCTGTAGAAGATAATATTGCTTTTATCTATGACAGCTCCGGCAGCATAGTCAGCGAACTGAAAGGGCATGCTGGAAAAATTAATTCTTTAGCTATTTCACCGGATGGAAGGTTTGTAGTTACTGCTTCAGACGATATGAGTGCATTTATCTGGCACTATAGACAGAGAATGAACAATTTCGCCATTTATGATTCACTGATCGGCCATAATGATAAGATATGGTCCTGCAGATTTAACAGAACCGGGAAATATATCATTACTGCTTCAGAAGACAGTACAATAAAAATATGGGACCTGAATGGCAGGCAGATTGATCCTGAGTTCCAATTCATTACAAACAACTCACATTACAGGCGTAACAGTGTGGAAGGCGATGAGGATGCTTCCAATCCTTACTATTCAAAATACTATGGTAAATTCTGCGATGCATCATTCAGCCCTGGTGAGATGGAGATCATTGCCACAGGGTACACTGTTAACACAGACTCGCTTAATAACATAAATCATGATTTTTATAAGGTTATATTCTTTGACGGGGGAGGCGGATTTCCACACGCTTATGGAAGGACATACTATCTTGGATCAACGGGAGTAGAAACAATCAAACGGATAACATTCACTGATCTTATTATCTCCCCTGATGAGACAGTTGCAGCTGCAGTCGACAGTCTCTCTTCTCAGGTCTTTATCCTGACTGGTAACAATTATATCCTGGCATCATTCCCAGGTAATAATCCGATGTTCTCAAAGAACGGAAATTCATTATACTGGGTTTCCGGGGAGAAGATCTTCAAAACCATGATCCGACCGGACGAGATCAAGCGACTGATTGAACCGGTAATAATTAAAGAAAGATCAGGAGAGACTAATTTTGTGGAGATTTGAGTTCTTCCGAATTATCTTCATCCTTATTCTCTATCGTATAATCCTTCATACCAAATCCATAAGTCGGAATCGTTTTATCTCTTATAAAAGCATCAGGAGACCAGATAAGAGCATTTAATTCAGGTACCATAAAGCGACTGATATAAAGAATAAAGATAAATGTCCACGGGATAAGAATTCTCGTTAGTATCTTTTTATGAAAAGGCTTCCAGTCAATGAAGCCTGAAGAATGCAGTGTAAGCAAAACATATATAGTTCCAACAATGAGGCAAGCAAAACCAATTATTACCAGGACACCTGCAAAAGCCCAATGTTGCAGTTTAAACAACTGACCCATAAATGCTATTGATATAGCACAGCTTCCAAAAAAAGAGACATTTCTGAAATATGTGATATTCTCTGCCAGGAAAAGACAGCGGATGCCAAACATAAAACTGCCCACACTAATAAACATTGAAAATAGTGATATGACAACTCCTGAATATAATATATGGTTCCGTTTCATGAATATGCCTGCCACTATAAGGATCAGAATTACGATGACACCAGATACAGAGGTTGCATCAGCATATA
>CAZLCF010000155.1:0-7182 GCA_964557905.1 uncultured Rikenellaceae bacterium
TAATATCCGGAAAACCTTAATAAGAAATTATTAAAGATCTGTATAAAGGGTAGTGTGCAAGCAGAGAGGGGGAAAAGAAAGGGGTGAGTACATGTATAATTGATCATCTCAGCTTCTCCAGTGCCGTCTTTATCCTCTTCACTGCCTCAACCAGCAGTTCATCGGAATTTGCATAAGATATCCTTATGCATGTCGGAGCGCCGAAAGCATCTCCTCCTACCACAGCCACCAGTGCTTTTTCAAGCAGCCATAGAGCCAGATCATCCGAGGTACGGATCATTTTCTCGCCGTCTGATTTCCCCAGGTAATAGCTGATATCGGGCATGACATAAAATGCTCCCTGTGGTATTCTTACCTTAAAACCTTTGACGTCCTTTAAAAGCTTACAGATCAGATCCCGGCGCCGCTGGAATGCCTCTTTCATCATTTGCCGGGAGTTATCCTTAATGCTTATCGCGGCCAGGGCAGCTTTCTGCGCAATGGTACATACCCCTGAGGTAAATTGTCCCTGCAGCTTGTCACAGGCTTTGACTATCCATAGTGGAGCACCAATATAACCAACCCTCCATCCCGTCATGGCATAGCTTTTTGATACACCATTGACGGTAATAACCTTGTCATAAATAAAATCAAAGGAAGCCATGCTTATATGTTCTCCTTTAAAAAGAATATGCTCGTATATCTCATCTGAAAGTATATAGAGACCTTCATGCTTCTGAACGATCCTTGCTATCCCCTCCATCTCTTCCCTTGTATAAACCATTCCTGTCGGATTTGATGGTGAATTGAAGATGATCAGCCTGGTCTTCCTGGTGATAACGACTTCGAGCTGCTCAGGCTGAACTTTAAAATCATTTTCAAGAATTGCTTCAACAACAACCGGCTTCCCTCCTGCCAGGATGACCTGATCCCTGTAACTTACCCAGTAAGGCGCCAGAAGAATAACCTCATCACCCGGATTAACTATTGATAAAATGACATTTACAATCGAATGCTTACCACCTGTTGATACAATTATCTGGTCGGGAGTATAATTTATCCCGTTCTCGTCCCTGAACTTCCTGGATATGGCTTCCCTCAGATCATTATATCCCGGTACGGGAGGATATTTTGAAAAGTTCTGATCAATAGCCTGCTTTGCCGCTTCCTTAATATAATCTGGAGTATTAAAGTCGGGTTCGCCAAGACTCAGGCTTATGATGTCCAATCCTTTTGCCTTCAGCTCGCGGCTTTTCTGGGCCATTGCCAGTGTCTGGGATGCTGATAAGGATTTTATTCTGTCAGATAGATGTTCCATGATTATATTCAGCGTTTAGCGTTTAGCGTTCAGCGTTTTGGGTTTAGTGTTAAAAGTACAAAAGAAAAAGTTAAGTTTGTATTTTTGTTATTAAAATAAAGAATCATGGAACTGTTTATGGATATTCTTAAGATCACTATCCCTGCATTGCTGGTGCTGCTTACAGCATGGCTGCTCCTGAGAAACATGTTAAAGAATGACCAGGATAAGAGGAAGCAGGAGCTTATTCTTCAGAACAGCCGCACCGTAACTCCAATAAAGCTTCAGGCATATGAAAGGATTGTCCTCTTTCTTGAAAGGATATCCCTTGAGTCGATGCTTGTCAGGATAAGTTCGCCGGGCATGAGCGCCTCACAGCTTCATTCGGCCATTCTCATGACCATAAGGAGTGAATTTGAACATAATCTCTCCCAGCAGATATACATGAGCCCCCAGGCATGGGAGGTTGTAAGGAATGCCCGTTCAAATATGATCAAGATCATTAACAGCGAAATGGAAAAGATGCCTGAAAAGGCAACCGGCATGGAATTCAGCAGAAAACTCCTCGAAACCATCATGGGACTGGATAAGGAACCAACCCATGCAGCAATTGAATATATAAAGGCAGAGATTGGGAGGATGATATGAAACGGTACCTTACAACAGCTCCACGCTCCGTTTTACAAAAGTGCTCAGCTCCTCACCCTTCAGCATGTTATTTGCAAGCAACGCCAGATCAATAATCTGCTTGACCACTTTCTTCCCTGAGCCCCAGGCTTCAAGCATATCCTTCCTGTCTTTTTCAATATCGCCCAGCTCTTTCCTGAGCTTTTCGAGATCATCCTTCTCAAGCTGACTTACCTCTTCCGCCTTCTTTTTTTTATGTTCCTTCTCCATAAAGTCAATTTCCTCCTTCACTCTTTTTCTTTGCGTATTATTCTCATTAAGCTTATCCCCTTTTTCAGCTTTCAGGTCATCATAGATCTTTAATACCAGCTTATGATTCGGATTGACCACCAGGTTGTAACTGTCAGGCAGTTCGCCGTAAAAGTTCATTCCCCCGCCGATCTGCGACATATCCTTCATCCTCCTCATAAACTCCGACTGTGTGATCAGGACCGGTGCTTCATTTTCGTCAAGTGTCTCAAAAACAACATTATAGATCTCTTTGGATTTTACTTTCACATTGAAAACACTTTTCAGATCATCCTTCTGCTCATCGGATAATTTTGATTCTTTCGATTCTTCCTTCTGGATCAGCTTGTCAATCACATCAGAATCGACCCTGACAAACCTTGATTCCTTGAATTTGGTTTCAAGGTGGTTTATCAGGTGAACATCAAGCTGTCCGTCAAGATGGAGCACATCATATCCTTTATTCTTTGCCTTGTCAATGTAAGCGTACTGATCCGTCTTACTGGTGGAATAAAGATAGACAAGTACCTTGTTCTTGTCGGTCTGGTTCTCCCTGATAAGCTTTTCATACTCCTCGTATGTAAAGTACTTATCATCAGTATTTTTCAGAAGCGCAAATTTTGAAGCTTTTTCGTAAAATTTCTCCTCAGTTATCATTCCGTAGTCAATGAAAAGCTTCAGATTATCCCATTTCTTCTCGAACTCCTCCCGGTTCTTCTTAAATATCTCATTCAGCCTGTCAGCTACCTTCTTTGTAATGTGACCGGATATTTTCTTAACATTTGCATCACTCTGAAGATAGCTTCTGGAAACGTTAAGGGGGATATCAGGAGAATCAAGCACACCATGCAGGAGGGTAAGGAACTCCGGTACAATGCCTTCGACGGAGTCGGTCACAAAAACCTGGTTGCTGTAAAGCTGGATCTTATTCTTCTGTATTTCGATATTGCTTTTTATTTTTGGAAAATAGAGGATTCCTGTCAGCTTGAAAGGATAATCTACGTTCAGATGTATGTTGAATAACGGCTCTTCTCCCGCGGGATAAAGCTCCCGGTAAAACTTCTGGTAATCCTCCTCCTTAAGATCGGCAGGCTTCAGTGTCCAGGCAGGTTTGGTGTTATTGATTATTTTGTCTTTTCCGGTATCAATATATTTTCCATCCTTCCACTCTTTTTCCTTGCCGAAGGCAATTTCTATCGGGAGGAACTTGCAGTACTTCTTCAGGAGCTGTTCAATCCTGCTTTCTTCAAGGAACTCCTTGGAATCCTTATCAATATGCAGGATGACATCGGTGCCCCTTGCCTCTCTCTCCGTTTCTTCAATAGTATATTCCGGGCTTCCGTCGCAGGTCCATTTTACCGGCTTCGCACTCTCTTCACATGACCTGGTTATGACTTCAACCTTATCAGATACCATGAATGAGGAATAAAAGCCAAGACCAAAATAGCCGATAATGTTATTAGCCTGCTCCTTATACTTGTCAAGGAATTCGTTTGCGCTTGAGAAGGCTATCTGGTTCAGGTACTTGTCAAGCTCCTCCTGTGTCATGCCGATTCCGCTGTCGGTAACCATTATGGTCTTTTTCTTCTTGTCAACTGTCACCCTGATTGTTGTGTCACCTACTTCTCCCTTGTAATCACCGGCTGATACCAGGGCTTTCAGCTTCTGGGTCGCATCCACCGCATTTGATATTAGCTCGCGCATGAAGATCTCATGATCGGAATAAAGGAATTTCTTTATTATGGGGAAAATGTTCTCAGTCGTTACCCCTATTTTTCCGGTTTGCATATTTAGTGAGTTTTATGGTTGAACATGAATTATACGCCCGTCAATGTCAAAAGGTGTGCCAGTGGAATTTACTGACAAATAGTCACAAGTTTTTTACTTAGAAAAGAGTAATTCAGAAATACTCCGGGAACCTGAAATACGCTACGATGATCAGGACAGCAGCAAGAATCAGAAATGCCAGGAGGACATACAATGAGAAATTCCTCTTTTTTCTGAAGATGGCCATATTATGCTGGCTGAATAGCTTCTTCACCGTGTTGTGAATACGTAGAATGGAATTTGCATTCCTGGGAATATATCCATCGATATTGAACCTGATGGTCTTCTTCAGGTCATCCATTTTATCAGGAGGGACAAGAAGTATGAGGCCGGTTTTCGGATCTGCCTTTTTTATTTCCAGCGTCAGCTCTTCTATTGCCTCAAACTGTTCCCTTGCATCGGGAACTCCGATAACAGCAACCTTGCAGGAACTGTTCTCAGCCTCTTTCCTGAAATAGGTCAGAAAATCCTGCTTCGCATGGAAAGAGACCACCTGGTATCTGGAAGTATCCGAAAATCTTTTCTTTACATCTTCCGTGAAATTACGGTGATCGTCATAACAGATCAGATATGTCATTCTTGTCTTTGCCATTCGGATCAAAAGTATTAAAGATACTTATTGTTTGTACTTTACCTGAACATTTTTTGTAAATCTCCACAATCCTTTCTTAAGGATATAGGCATCAAATGAAAATTCGGTGCCATAATATTCCGGATTACCCTGTTGACTTGATGAGAAAGGAACCAGATGATCAAAAATTATTGTTTTTTTATTATGGAATCTCAGCGTGACAACACCATCCGCGGAGTATTCAAGGACCTCCCTGAGTTTTGTTTCATCTCCCCTGACAAAGCATTTCTTCCCGAAGATTATTGCTCCATCATCCCGGAAGCTTAATACATCAATTATCTTCCTGGATACCAGTAAACTGCCATAATCCAGACCAAGCACGATATAATAGGTTTCTTTTCCAGCCCTGAAGGGCTGAATACCGTAATAGAGCGCTCCATACCAGTCGTCTGATGAATAAGTGATGCCTGTCCGGGGCGCTTTATCCATATTGGTTCCGGTCAGTTTATAAATACGGTTCTCCTTCCCGTTCTCTCCCTTCCTGATAAAATAACAGAAATACCTGTTGGTGCCGTCCGTCAGTATCAGATTCCAGGTGACGATCTTAATACGTGAATCAGGAGACAGTATCTGTCCCAGGTAGCGAAGATTTGTAAACTTATGGGTGAAGATCACATCGGAAGCAACATAACTATCAATTATTAAACTTATCGAATCGTTGATCCTTATGCGTTCGGCATCATTCCTTGTATCCAGGATCCGGGAGAAGAGATCTTCCAGCATTGCTTCGGCACCCGGCGGCTGGGTCTTTCCTCTTACGGCCGGGATCAAAAACAGAATGACAAGAATTATGAAATATGCTTTTTGTTTCATCCTTTCCCGTTGTTTTTCATTGCAACATCTAGCAGCAGCTTCACCTTCCTGCAGGCCGTAAGGATCTCTTCTTCGCTGATTATCAGCGGAGGAGCTATCCTGAAGGCATCATCGCAAAAAAGAAAATAATCAAGAATGATGCCATAAGAGGGAGCGTGTTTTACTGCATACTGAACATACCGGGATTCAGCAAGGCGTACTGCAAGGAGCAGTCCTTCTCCCCGTACCTCTTTTATCATAGGATGGTTAAATTCCCGTTTAAAAATATCTGACTTCCGGGCACAACCTGCAACCAGCTTCTCTTCCATTATCACTTTAAGCGATGCAAGACCTGCCGCACAGCAGACCGGGTGTCCGCCGAAAGTGGTGATATGTCCCAGCTGCGGATTCGTGATCAGCGATGACATTATCTTTTTCGAGGAAATAAACGCACCCAGCGGCATCCCTCCGCCAAGGGCCTTTGCCAGTACAAGTATGTCAGGAACTACTCCGAATCTGTCAATGGCAAACATGAAGCCTGTTCTTCCGAATCCTGTCTGGGCTTCATCAAAAATAAGCAGTGCACCGTATTCGGAACATCGTTTCCTGATCTCCTCAAGAAAACCTTCAGCGGGATAAATGACACCGGCTTCACCCTGGACAGGTTCGATTATCACGCAGGCCGTGTCATCATCAATGGCATTGAGCGATGAAAAATCGTTGAAACTGATCTTCACGGTATCCGGCAGTAATGGCCTGAAAGCCCTTCTGTATTTCTCGCTGCCCTGTACGCTGAGGGCGCCATGAGTGCTTCCGTGGTAAGAGTTGTTAAAGTAAATTATCCTGCTTCTGCCGGTAAATCTCTTTGCAAGTTTAAGTGCTCCTTCGACGGCTTCACTTCCCGAATTGACAAAATAGCAGGTATTAAGGGTGGAAGGCAGTATTGAGGCAATTAGCGCGGCATATTTAACCTGGGGGCTCTGGATCATCTCGCCGTAAACCATCAGGTGCATGTAAGAATCTGTCTGTTCCTTAACGGCCTCTGTCACCCGTGGATGCCTGTGCCCGGTATTGCTAACCGACACTCCTGAAATAAGGTCAAGGTATTTCTCTCCAGACGGTCCATACATAAAAACACCTTCAGCTTTAATTATCTCAAGCATCAATGGTTCCGCTGAGGTCTGCCCAAGGTGAAGAAGGAAGAGTTGACGGTTGGTTAGCATGTGAGAAACAGGTGTTATCTGGCCATTACGTTTATATCATTCAGAAGGGTATCTCTGAACGATTTGCCGACAGGTATGCTTTTAAATGTATCTCCGACAATAAGATCAAGGGAATTCTCCTTTATTGTCTGGATCATGCTCTTATTGATGATATATGATCTGTGGACCCTGATGAAGATGCCTGAAGGAAGCTGGTTCTCAATGGCTTTCATGGTGAAGTGGATCGTGAACCTGTCATCGCTTGTAGTGAGTGTGACATAGTTTTCAAGAGCTTCTATATATATAATGTCCTTCAGTTTCAGTTTCACAAGAGATGAGCCCTTCTTGATGAATATTTCCTCGTCGCCGGTATTTGCTGCCTCTTTGCGCGAGAAATACCTGATGGTTTTATCTATGGCTTTGCAGAATCTTCCGTATGAGACTGGTTTCAGCAGGTAATCGACAACGTTAAAGTCGAAAGCTTTCACGGCATATTGTTCAGCCGCTGATACTATTATTATATTGGGAGGGTAATCGAG